>JACPFA010000019.1 GCA_016183235.1 Deltaproteobacteria bacterium | reverse complement strand
TCGTTCGGATTCAACTTAATGCGTTAACCAGCACGCGAATATGAGGTTGAAAAGTTCTCGAGGCTCTGAGGTCCAAATCTCAACCCCTAGGCACGATCACTTTAGCCTTGACCAAGAGGTCATCCATATGAGGGTCGCCGCGAGAAGCGCGGCTGACGAAATAACCCAAGCGCTCTCCCTGCAAGACTGAAGCATTACACCCAGTAGTATTTTTGTATTGTATTTTGTAATGATTTAGTGCATGATAAATGCATGGCAAAAACCAACCTTCAAGTTCGCATTCCTGAAGAAGTCAATTCTCAAATCGCTCAATTAAAATTTCATTCTAAATCAGATTTTGTTCGTCAAGCCATTGAAGAAAAAATTCAGCGCGAGCTATTTAAAAAATTAGAAGAACAATGGATCGAAGCACTAGCCAAAAAACCAGAAGATCTCCAGGAAGCCAAAAAATGGTTACAAGCCGAAAGCTGGGGGCCTAAATGAGGCGCGGAGAAATTTGGGAAGCCGACATTGGAGGTCGAGCTGGTAAAAGGCCTATCCTAATACTCACCCGCTCTGGGGTCATCCCTTATCTTTCAAAAATTGTGGTGGCTGAAATTACCCGTCAGGGCAAGGGTTACCCTACACAAATCCCCATCGGGGTAAGTGGAAATCTTCCCAAATCCTCTTTCGTTTCTGCAGAAAGTTTACATTCTTTGCCGAAAGAAAGACTCCTCCGCTGTATGGGAGAACTCCCTTCAGAAAAACTCCGCCAAGTAAGCCAGGCCATCATTTTTGCTCTGGATTTATCAAACTAATTCCCAAAGGGGACCTCTAAAAAGGGTCCAGATGCAAGGCGCCCGCAAAGACGCGACCGGAGCGTATATGGAAATACGTGAGGATCGCGGCTTTGTGGGCAATCCTTCGCTTGCGCTCTGGACAGGCTCTGCAGATGGGCCCTTTTTAGAGGTCCCCCAAAATTATTGACAAATTGCTGGCAATTGCGTTGTATGGCCCCCATGTCTGGTCATTCTAAATGGGCAACCATTAAGCGTAAAAAAGGTGCCACCGACGCAAAACGTGGCAAACTTTTTTCAAAACTCGTCAAAGAAATTACCATTGCTGCGCGCATGGGTGGGGGTGACCCTGGCGCAAACCCGCGCTTACGCACCGCCGTTGATGCAGCCCGGGCGGCCAGTATGCCCAGCGACAATGTGGCTCGCGCTATTAAAAAAGGCACCGGTGAACTTGAGGGTGCCATGATCGAAGAAATCACCTACGAAGGTTACGGCCCCGGCGGTGTGGCCATGCTCATCGAAAGTACCACCGATAATAAAAATCGCACCGTAGCTGAAATTCGACATATCTTAGGAAGACATGGGGGCCATTTAGGTGAAACGGGTTCGGTAGGCTGGGTCTTTCAAAAAAAGGGATTGATTGTGGTAGATAAAACCGCCGCCTCTGAAGAAAAACTCATTGAGATCGCTTTGGAAGCTGGCGCCGAAGATATCCAAGACCAAGACAGCGAATTTCACATTACAACTGCACCCCATGATTTAGAAAACGTCAAAAAAGTTTTAGCGACCGCTAAGATTAATTTGATCAACGCTGAAATTAGTATGGTACCACAAAATTACATGAAATTAAATGAGGCTGAATCCGAACGCATGCTCAAACTCATGGAAGCCCTAGAAGACCACGACGACGTCAACAAAGTTTACGCCAATTTTGATATCCCCGATGAAATTTTAAACAAACTGTCTAACGCTTAAGGCACTTCATGAAAATCCTGGGAATTGATCCCGGTTCGGTGGTCATGGGTTACGGCGTCATTGAGACACAAGGCTCCAAACTTATCCACCTCGACAACGGCGGGATTTACCCCACTACTCAACAAGAATTTTCCCAACGCCTTCCTCAAATTTACGATAAAATCGAACAATTGATTCATCAATTTCAGCCCGACATGGCCGCCATTGAAGACGTTTTTTATGGGAAAAATGTGCAGTCTATGTTAAAGCTGGGGCAAGCGCGAGGCGCTGCTATTTTGGCGGTACTTAAATCAAAGCTCCCCTTGTTTGAATATAGCCCCACTCAAGTCAAAATGGCAGTTACGGGTTTTGGCCAGGCTAGCAAAGAGCAAGTGCAAAAAATGGTAAAACTCCTTTTACATTTAGAAGATGTGGCCATGAAAGATGCCAGCGACGCCTTAGCCGTTGCCATTTGTCACCACCAGTCTTACAAATTTTTGAAAAAAACGAGGGCCCGATGATCGCCTTCTTAAAAGGAAATTTACAAGAAATCGATGACGAAGGGATCATTCTAGATGTTAGTGGCGTTGGCTACCGAGTGTTTCTCTCCAAACGCGCCTTAAGCGTGCTGCCGCCGCTCGGCAACCCCATTGAAATTCGCATCCACACGGTGGTGCGTGAAGATGCCCTTAATTTATTTGGGTTCTTAAGCCCCGATGAAGAAACTGTTTTCAAAAAACTTTTATCGGTCTCAGGCATTGGCCCCAAAGTAGGTTTGGGCATTTTGTCTCATTTGGCGGCTCATGAAATCGCCGAGGCCATTTATCAAGAAAATTTAATTAAGTTAACGTCGATTCCAGGCATTGGTAAAAAAACGGCTGAGCGTATGATCGTTGAGTTAAAAGATAAAATGCTGGCGGTCGCAAAATTGGGTAGCCACGAATCAACTCGTAGCTCAGAACAAAACGCGCATTGGCAAGAGGCCATCAGCGCCTTTACCAATTTGGGTTATTCTAAAACTGAGGCCGAAAAGGTTTTAGCCAGTATCGAAGGGGCCAAACACTTATCCTTGCCAAAATTAGTTAAAGAAGGATTAAAGAGGTTATCTTACTAATGATCCGAGAAAATACACTGCTCGAAGCCGACTTACAAACCGATGAACCTTTGAGTCAAGAAACTAGCCTTCGCCCCACCAACTTAAAAGAATACATTGGCCAAGAAAAACTTAAAGAAAAACTTAAAGTTTTTATCCTTGCCGCCCAACAACGCCATGACGCATTAGACCACATGTTATTCTATGGCCCACCGGGCTTGGGCAAAACTTCGCTGGCCCACATTATTGCCAAAGAAATGGGCTCCCAAATCAAAAGCACTTCGGGCCCAGCCATTGAACGGGCGGGCGATTTGGCGGCCTTGCTCACCAATTTGGAAGAACACGACGTATTGTTTATTGATGAAATCCACCGTTTAAGCCACATTGTCGAAGAAATCCTCTACCCTGCCATGGAAGATTATCAATTAGACTTAGTCATTGGCCAGGGGCCCTCGGCTAAATCGATCAAACTCGATTTACCCAAATTTACCCTCATTGGTGCAACCACCCGCGCTGGGCTTTTAACCTCTCCTTTACGCGAACGTTTCGGATTTTCCGCCCGTTTAGAATTTTATGCCCCAGAAGAGTTAATGCAAATTATCCATCGCTCCGCTAAAATTTTAAAAATTGAAATGGATGCAGCCGGCGCGCAAGAAATTGCCACCCGTTCCCGCGGCACCCCGCGCATCGCTAATCGCTTATTGCGCAGGGTACGAGACTTTGCCCAAGTAAAAGGCACCGGTATGATCGACCAAGCCATGGCTCAATCTTCTTTAAAAGTTTTAGAAGTCGACGACCTTGGCTTTGACCCCATGGACCGCAAACTGCTGCACACCATGATTAGCAACTTTGGCGGTGGCCCAGTGGGCCTCGATAGCCTGGCTGCCTCGATTGGTGAAGAAAGAGAAACCATCGAAGATGTCTACGAACCCTTCCTCATTCAAAGTGGCTTTATTCAAAGAACACCCCGCGGTAGAATAGCTACTGAGTTGGCTTATCGCCATTTAGGATTGAACAAAACCACCGGCCAACAAAACGAACTGTTTTGAATATGAAGCTCGGCGACTTTAATCTTCGCATCATCAACGCTGGCTTTTTTAAGCTAGACGGCGGCGCCATGCATGGCCGCGTCCCCAAGGAGCTTTGGAAGAAAAACTTTAAATCCGATCGTGCCAATCGCATTCGCCTAGCCACCAACTGCCTACTCATTGAAACCAAAGATGGTCAAAAAATTTTAGTCGACACGGGCAATGGCAATAAATGGGATGCCAAACTCGCTAGTCTTTATGGCATCAACCCTAACTACACCATTGTTGATGCCTTAAAAAAACGTGGCATTACCCCTGAGGAAATTAACCTCGTCATCAACACGCACCTTCATTTTGACCATGCCGGTGGGAACACCTGGCAAGACGGGCACTCTTTTAAAGCTACTTTTCCTAAGGCTCGTTACCTTTGCCAAAAAGGTGAATTTGAGCAAGCCGGCCTCACCTTGGCTGACCAAGCCAGTTATCACCCTGAAGACTATCGCCCCCTTTATGAAAGTCACAAATTAGAATGGGTCGATGGCTCTAAAGAAGTTTTTCCCGGCATCTGTGTTTATGCTACCCCCGGGCACACGGCCCATCATCAATCGGTCATCATTTCTAGCCAAAATCAAAGCGCCATCTTCTTTGGTGACCTGGTTCCTACCTCTTTTCATATCCGCATCCCCTACACCATGGGTTACGATCTTTACCCCGTGAGCGTTATTGAAACAAAAAAAGAGCTTTTACAAAAAATAATCCATGAAAATTGGTTGGTTTTTTGGTACCATGATTCCCTGCATCACGCTGGCTTTTTAGAATACGATCAAGCAGGCAAGGTGCGGGTTAAACAATATATCAACGTCATCTAAACTTTTGTCTGAAGCGCCATGAAGGGAAAACGTCGCAGACTTACACTTCGGGTTAAGATTACCCTAGCCACACTGGGCGCGGTTATCTTTTTGGGAGGCTTAGGCTATTTTCTAAGCAAAGATGGCTTGGCTCATTATTTTGAACTGCAAAAAGTGTTGGCGAAGCTTGAATTCGAAAATCAATCCCTCAAAAATGAACAAGGCTCTATTTTGCAAGAAATAACTCGATTGCAAGATCAAAACTACTTAGAACGTTTAGCCCGTGAAAATTTAGGCATGATTAAAGCCAACGAAATTTTCATTATCATCGACAAATAAAAAGGTTCCTGCTATAGGCACCACCGATTCTTACCATTCATTCAATTCAGGAGGGAGTATGAACGACAAACCTAAGCTGGCCGGCAAAATCAAGTGGTTCAACGATATGAAGGGTTATGGTTTTATTACTGCCCTCGAAAGCGGCCAAGATGTTTTTGTTCATTATTCCGAGATCGAAGAAAATGCCTACAAGACTTTATCCGAAGGCGAAACCGTCGAATTTGAAGTTACCGAAGGCACTCGCGGGCCACAAGCCATCCACGTTACCAAACTCATGGCACACTGATCTTACTAACCAGTCGATGCCAAAAATTATTTAATCAAAGTCTTGCCGAAGCGGGAAGAGGCTACTCGGAACCCCTTTGCTCGGGGTTGAGAGAGCCTCTGCCGGATTCGGCAAGACTTTGCTTAAATAATTTTTGGCATCGACTCACCATATCACCACGCCGAGGGTGAATGCGTGGCAGGTGGATTAGGTTTAGACTCTGGAGTCATGGGCTTGGTTTCTACTTGGGGTTTAGACTCTACGAGCATGGGTTTTGATTCTAACAATTGAGGCATGGTTTCTGGGGTTTTGGGTGGAACGATGATAACGGGTTGAGGAGATACGGGCGGTGTGGGTTTGGGCGTAGGGGTTGATTTTGCACCAAACTCATAAACTTTATGTTTGGTTACGATTCGCTTACAAGCAACCCCAAATGCACTTACCAATAATAATAATAAAACTATTTTTTTTGACATCGCCAAAACTCCCTATTTAAATAAATCCATTTTGGGGCTATATAACGTCTTGACTGGTAAATAAACCTAAAAATTGTTGGGGGATTATCTTAAAAAAGTCCGTTGAAGTCTGAGCTTAAGCATGATAACCACGGAAACTATATAAATGTATGGGTAAAAAAATAAAAAAACCACGGTCTAAGATCTTTAAAATTTTTAAAGGGTTCCTCATCGTTTGTGTCGTGCTCTTTTTAGGAGTATTTGCCACAGGAACCATCGTTTATTTTAATGCTGCCAAAGATCTGCCTAAGCTCGATAACATGGAAGATTATCGCCCCCCCATTATGGCGGAGGTTTATGCCGACAATGGCCAAAAGGTCGGTGAGTTTTGGGAACAAGCAAGAATTCTCACCCCCATTGATAAAATCCCCAAAAAATTGATTGAGGCCTTTGTGGCCAGTGAAGATGATCGATTTTTTGACCATGGCGGGGTTGATGTTTATAGTATCATCCGTGCCTTTTGGCGTAATTTTCAGGCTGGCCACGTGGTAGAGGGTGGTTCTACCATCACCCAACAATTAACCAAAGGCCTACTGCTCACCCCCGAGCGTAGTTACGATCGCAAAATCAAAGAGGCCATTCTTGCCACTCGCATTGAAAAAAATCTCAGCAAAGATCAAATTCTTTATCTTTATCTCAATCAAATTTATTTTGGTAATCGAGCTTACGGAGTTGCAGCCGCCGCACGCAATTATTTCCATAAAGATTTGCAAGACCTTGACTTAGCCGAAATTTCAATGATTGTAGGTTTGTCAAAGGGGCCAGGTCGTTATAACCCTATTGTCAACCCTCAACGTGCCATCTCCCGCCAACATTATGTATTAGACCGCATGGCAGAGGAAGGTTACATCAGCAAAAAAGAAGCTGAGTCTGCTAAGAAAGCTCAACTTAAAATTTACAACGCTGGCATTGACAAAGACTTCAATAATAAATTTGCCCCCTACTTTGTCGAACATGTGCGCCGTTATATAAAACAAAAATACGGTGATGAAGCCCTATATAAGGGTGGTTGGCAAGTCTATACCACCCTTGATCTTGACATGTATCGTGCGGCCCAAGAGGCCGTAAGCACGAATCTTATGCAACTCGATCGCCGTTATGGTTATCGTGGGCCTTCAGGTCATTTAAACAATCAACAAGAAATTGAAAAATTTCTTCACCTCCAACACATGAAACTCCTTGATACTGAAGATCAGCTTAATTATTTTGGTTTCAAGGGCGAAGAAGATACTTTTAAACAAGTCAAAACACCACTCCAAGCAGGCAAACTTTATGAAGCCGTGGTGGCCAACGTAAGCTCATCGGGTTTGCAGATTCAAATTGGCAATATCAATGGCACAGTTGCCAATAGCAATATGGACATGGGGCGCTCTTCTCATTTTACCCCGGGAGATATAGTTCAAGTAAAACTCAAAACTGCAAGTGCCGCACCCACCAAAGGCAAGGGTAAAAACAAGGCCCCTATTTCCGAGGCTGCTCCTTTGCCCGTTGTTTCTAATTCAAGCTCTTTTGTCTTATCGCAAAAGCCCGAAATTCAAGCTGCCCTTTATTCCTACGAACCGTTTAGCGGAAAATTGCGCGCGATGATCGGTGGCTTCAGTTTTGAAGATAGCGAGTTTGACCGTTCTACTCAAGCCTTGCGTCAACCTGGTTCGTCGATCAAGCCCATCATTTATGCTGCAGCCCTTGACAAGGGTTACACCCCGGCCACAGTCATCATGGATTCACCCATTCATTACCCAGATGGAAGCGGCAAGATGTGGGAACCCAAAAATTACGGCGGAAATTATTTTGGCCCAACTTTATTTCGCAATGCCTTGGTTAATTCTCGCAACGTTGTCACAGTCCGCATCTTGATGGATATCGGCACTCACTATGTTGCAGGCTACATGCGAAAGTTAGGGATCACGAGCCCCATTTTTAAATTCTATTCTATGGCTTTGGGAGCAACTGAAGTTTATTTAGAACAGCTCTGCCGCGCCTATGGCACATTTCCCACGGGGGGAGTATTACCCGATGTCTATTTTATTAAAAAAATTATTGGCCCCAATGGGCAAGTGATCGAAGAACATATTGAAAATCCCAATAAGTTTATCGTTACCTGGGGCAATGTAAAATCTGAAAATAAAGAAGAAAAAAAGTTAGAACCTGAAAGCAAACCCAGCAATAATTCTGTTACGATCAAACACAAACGTTCTTACGAAGAAATGTCTTTTAATCCTGATCTGCTCACCCAAGGTGAAACAGCCACCAAAAGAGATGACCTGCAATTAACCGAATATGAAAGAAAAGTTTTGTATGGTGACTATATTCCGCCACAACATTCTGTGAGCCCACAAACGGCTGTCACGATGACTTCGATTTTAAAAGATGTGGTTCGCTATGGTACGGGTACGCGGGCTCAAGCCATAGGTCGACCTGCGGGTGGAAAAACGGGTACGACCAATGGTGCCACCGATGCATGGTTTATTGGCTTTACACCTAACTTACTCACCGGTGTGTGGGTTGGGTTTGACAAAAAAATTAAAAGCATTGGCCATGGTGCCACAGGTGGAACGATCGCCGCACCTATTTGGGTCAACTACATGCTAAAGGTGGTGGCAAAATATCCCAATGAAGATTTCATCGTACCCAAAGGCATTGATCTTTCTAAATACCAAACGCCGATTCAAGTGGTTGGCATTGGCGATGCCGAGCTGGGCGACATTGGTATTGGCACGGGTGTCGATAACACTAAGTCCTACAGCAATTCGTCGGCCTCTTTCTTCAGCCAAGATCTAGACAATTAATCAAACTAATAAAAAAATAGCAGAAGTAGCCCTAGGTTGTTCTCAACCCGTGCTCCACTCCTCGTATTCGCACTTAAAAAACATTGGTTTGTTTAGAAGTTAGTGTATTCCCTCTGGTCATACCCTAACTTCTACAAACCATATGTTTTTTAAGCGCTCATGACTCGTCGCTCTCGCACAAAGGGTTTCGAAAACCTAGGGCTACTTCTGCTATTTTTTTATCAATTCTTCCTTTTATACCGATGAATCGATAGGCCGTGAGTGTCTTCGGCGGCTTCCATCACGGCTTCGTTTAAGGTGGGATGGGCGTGAATCGTGTGAGCGATGTCGGCCAATTTCAAACCTGCGGATTGGGCTAAGGCTATTTCGGCAATGAGGTCAGAGGCGTTTTTTCCTAATACCGTTCCACCCAATACTTTGCCCGTACTCTTTTCACTCAAAAGACTTACCATGCCCTCGGGGGCTCCCATGGCTAGGGCTTTGCCGAGCGATGCAAATCCGAAACGGCCCACTTGATAATCAACGCCTTTGGTTTTGAGTTCGGACTCTGTCAACCCAACCCTGGCCACCTCAGGAAAAGTAAAAATAACTCCCGGCACATTTTGGGTGTTGAATTGGCGAGTGCCTTTACCCAAGGCATGTTCTACCGCGATGAGGCCTTGATGGGTTGCGCTGTGGGCCAACATCGACAAACCATTTACATCACCGATGGCATAAACGTTCGGTAAGCTGGTTTGTAGATTTTCATTAACTTGAATAAAATTATTCTCCATTTTTAACGAAACGGATGCTGCCAAAAGTTGATTGATATTGGGTTTGCGGCCGGTGGCTACAATGATGCGATTGACTTCTAGCTCGGTTCCCCCGGTGAGTTTTAATGAAATCCAATCTTTTTCTTTAATTTGGATGGACTCAACCGATGAGCTGGTAAAAACCCCAATCTTGCGTTCGGTAAAAATTTTTTCAAGTTCTCGGCCCACCCAAGGTTCTTCACGGGGCAAAAGCCGGTCTTGAGCCTCGATCAAACCCACCTCAACGCCTAAACTTGCAAACATGCAGGCCCATTCACAACCCTCCGGCCCTGCCCCAACTATTGCCAGACTTGTAGGTAATTCTTTCCAACTAAAAACCTCTTCACTAGTGATCACCGAATAACCATCAAAAGAAAAAATCTTGGGTCGCCCGGCCACTGAACCGGTGGCCAAAATAATTTTGCTCGCCTCAAATTTTTGGGAATTCACTTCGACTTGATGATCACTTTGCAAAATAGCCGCACCGGAAAACAACTGAATCTTATGACTCTTTAATAAACCTTGAATGCCGTTTTCTAAACTCGTCAAAATCCCCTGCCGCTTTTGCACCAATTGTGCCCAATCGAGTTTGGGTTTATCGACCGTTAAACCCCAGGATTTGGCATGTTCAATCTCATAACAAAGCTCGGCCACATGCAGCCCAATTTTTGAGGGAATACAACCCCGATGCAAACAAGTGCCCCCTACCTTTTCCTTGTCGATCAAGGCGACCTTAGCCCCCAATTGAGCTGCCCGAATAGCTGCTGGATAGCCGCCTGGCCCTGCCCCTACGACAATAATATCGAACTTATCCAAACAATCACCTCGCTTGCTTTGATCATTAGGGACTGCTAGTCCCCAACTGCTCGATTTTGACCGATTTGACCAGCTGCGTCAAAAAGATTCAAAAAAATCTCAGCCGTACATCCAATGATTTCGAAACTTTTGTCAAGCTTCATCGATAGTTAACTGAATCTATATTAAAAAAGGAAACTCACGCCCATGCCCGGAGATGACGGTCCACCAAGAGTTGGCCCCCCACCACCAGTACTCATGCCTCCTGTATCAGGAGGAGATGTCCCCCCTGTTAATGGTCAACATACCCCTACCAATCCCCCTGCAAAAAGGAAACGTCCAGCCTCCACCATTGACGGCAAAGTCCTCTACACACAACTCACCAGCGCTCTAAGTGAATTCAAAGGTCGAGCCTTAGGCACAGGAACTATTTTTCAATACGATAATATCTTTGCTCAAACGCTAGGTCGAAATAACTATAAAATTTATTCTTTTGAATGGCATCGCAACCCTGGATTCATCCGAATCTATGCCCAAGGCAATAGCCCCGACCGTCCCCACTTATTTACTCTCTATGCCGATGGATCCAGATCTTATACCCTTGAAGCAATCAGCGGTAGTTTGACTCCACAAGAACAAAAAACAGTGGATGAACTAACTAAAAAATTACACCGCATCCATGGGCGTTTTTCAACAGAAGTGACAACATTTCAAAAAACTGCAGGGGCAACGGCAGCTGAGTTCAGACATTTAGCCCCGCTTGAATTTCCAAAATATGAAGCTGCTTACGCCTTGTGGATACAGGCCGAAATTCGCCTGGCAGAAGCTGGCAAATCACCCCCCGCAAACCTTCAGATAGAACGCAACACCTATCACGAAGCTTACCTCGAACAGCGTATTGCTCTAGCGAGTAACCCAAAGATTCTATCAAGTGATTTAGTACGCTACGACAGAGCTCAAAGAAGTTATTGGGAAGGGCGCCACCGATGGGAAGCGAGGGTTCGCAAACAAATCAAAGCGGTGAACTCAACCGTAGAACCTGCTCCACTAGAACTAGCCAATCTACCCAGCACCGACCCTCGCTTTGGGCCTAACCATGAACGGATCATTCAAGCCCAATCCCCATGGAATCTGTTACGAGTCTTATTCAGGTTTCGAGGCTATTCTCGTAGCTTTAATGACCCACGCTTTGGTTATGATCGCCTAAAGTTGCCTGCAAAGATGAAGGTTATAGTCGCCTTAGAAGGTGCTAAATGGACTCTTGGAAACACCGGCGCATTTTTGAGTGATTGGGGGACCAGTAGTTTTTTGGAACGTTCCATCACCTTAAGCCTCTATCCTGATGGTAGCACGAGTCTTAACCGCTACGACAAAAATAATTTAGCGTATTTTGCTGTTTATGATGGCCACAAAGTTCGCACTTCACCACAAGCTCTGCGACAAATGAGAAAAACAGGAACCTTGCCCAGTGACCCCCAAGCTCGTATAGCAGCGGCCTCGAATCTAGTCTTGGCTTCGGTCAATTCAACACTGCTGACTACCCGTCTCCTACCTTTACCAACCCTGGACTTTGATGGATTATTCCGCGATTTGCCAAAAGACACTCCGCTCACTCGCGAATTAGCCGTGACCCGTATCCGAGAACAATTATCGCCAGATATTGTGGTGGCCCAATCAGAGCGAGCCCCACCACTCAATTTGCCAAAGGTTTTGAAAGACCCGATTGGCGGGCTCCGCGACACCATCGGCATGCCACTTTTAAGCACCGATTTACAATTACTTAATACCCAAAAACCTGGTCGTATCACGGTTACCGAAGTTGAATCAAGTTCTGCAACTGGCCCCACTCGTCAAACCCTTGAATTATCTGCCCTGATGGGTGAGACCCGAACCTTGCGGGTTTACCACCCTGATGGTACGGTGAACGTTCACGAAGGTACAGCTCGCCTAGCTTATGAAGCAAGTCACAATCCAGTTGGTTTAGCGGGTATTTCTGGCCCCAAAATGACCGCAGCTAAATACGCCTCTCATCTAGCCACTAAAACTTTTTTTCACACCCGGGTTCAATTTGGTCAGGCTGCTATCGCCGGTTATCTTGTCCAAGGTCCCCAAAGTTTATATCATGCCTTCGCCGATACCGAAGGCCACTACCCAACCCCACGTTTTTTCGCAAACCCTTTTTCCTACTTATTTAGCGGAGGGCGTGCCCTTCAATTACTCACCTACGCCGAAACCAACCTTTTGACCGATGGGGCTCTTAATTACTATCTTTATGGAACAAAATTTTTTAACCCCAACTACCTAGCACGCCCCATGGGGCCAGGTCTTGTTCATCACCTTGCCAAGCGAGGCATTCCACTCTTTGTGTTGGCACTGACCGACGAACTTAGGCAAGACGACAATGGGCAAAGAATGGAACGGGTTGCTTATAATTTTACAAAAATTGCAGCGGCTAGTTTGGGCTCGAGCTTGCTCTATCGTACTTTAACTAGTATAGGCCCAACGCAAAGCTTTTTAAGCAGGCGCAAAATAATTGCTAAAGCGGCTTTGCCAGGCCGAACTAATTTTGCCTTAACGTTTCGTGGTTCTGTTTTGTTTACCTTTTTAGAACTAACCGCTCTAGGGATTTGGGAAGAGCATGAACGCCTAGTGGCTTTAGAAGAAGCCGAAGCCAGTCTTCGTAGCCACTTGGCCTTTGCCATTGCCAAACGTAATGACTTACTTTACCGACTCAAACGCGGAGAAAACCCGCCGGTTAATTGGCTTTTTGAAGCCGACATCGACTTGCAAATGGCATGGAAAACTTATGCAGGCTTTTTATCTGCCTTAGAAAGAAAACCGAAGGTTGGGCAACCTATCAATCCAGTACTGTCTTTAGAAAGCCCTCTCGAAGCCGCGGCAGGGATAAAAAACAACCCTCAAAAATACTTTTCACCCCTAGCCCCCGAACAAGTTTTAGCTATTTACTCCCACATGGCCCGCCCAGAAATTTTGGAAAATGGCTTCACCGCCATGCGCAAAGAATTAGATCTGCTGCGAGGTATTACCCCATCAACGCAAGGCGTTCGAGAATATTATCGCGAATTTGCCAAACATTATGCTGAACAACCACCCACCACCCAGCAAACTCAACCCGCACCCAGTGTGGATGACTTTAACCAACGAGAAAAAAAGTTTCTTGAATACATGCAGCGACGCATTGCTGAACAACCACGTTATCAATATTGGTCGCAAAAGAACAAGGCTGTCGATCTTGCTGCCCAATTCGCCTATGCTGAGGTGAGTATCGAAGAAGCCGAGGCCTTTTTCAACAAACTAAACCTCTGCAATCAGCGACTCATGGAACAAGGCAGCCCCCTGTTAGGTACCCCTTCGATTGATGAAATGGCCCACCCCCATTTTCGTGATTTTCTAGCGCGTGAAAGCAAAATTGAAGAAGAGTATCAACAAATCTATTCGCCCTACGATTTCAACCAAGACAGACTTGCCCTTGATCCTGAAACGCTAGACACTCAAATAAAACACTACCTCGAACGAATGAATCAAGAAACCTTGATAGCGCTTAGCAGGTAATGCCTCAGTTTTAGGGGCTTAGCTTTCTGAAACCCTTTGTGCGAGAGCGACGAGTCATGAGCACTTAAAAAACATATAGTTTGTTATAAAAGCTGTCATTGCGAGGAGTCTGCGACGAAGCAACCTCCACCGTAGCATGTTGGAGATCGCCACGCCCTTCGGGCTCGCGATGACAAAGTCACTTCTAAACAAACTAATGTTTTTTAAGTGCGAATACGAGGAGCGGAGCACGGGTTGAGGAAAGCTAAGCCCCTAAAACTGAGGCATTACCTTAGTCGTTAAATAACTTAATTATCTTATCGATTAGGCTTTCTAGGGTCGCTTCTTCTGTTACTAAAATCTTTTCAAATCCCAAAGCGCGCGCTGCCTGCTCCGTAATCGGCCCAATACAAATCGCCGGAATTTTTTTAATGGATTCAACTTGAGGCAACCCACTCACGATCTGAACAAAATTTTTCACCGAAGAAGCCGAAGTGAACGTAATTAAATCAGGCAACCGAGATTCAAAAAAGGTTTTGGCTTGTTGCTGACTAGCTGCGGGAATATGATTTTCATACAATACAAGCTCTTCAACTTCGGCCCCACTTTGCAATAAAGGTTTTAAAATTTCTGCCCGGGCCTGGGCGGATCGCGGAAACAATATTTTTTTACCATGAATATCGAAGCCAGCCAGCCCAGCCGCCAAATCATCCCCCGAATAAGCCTCGGGCACAAATTCGGCGTAAAGTTGATGCTGTTCTAAAGCTTGGGCGGTTTTTTTGCCCACTGCCGCAATTTTTAAAGAACTCAACTTACGAATATCAGACTTTAAGACATGGCACCTTTTAAAAAATATTTCTACCGCATTGACCGAAGAAAAAACCAAATAATCAAAAGTTGCCAAATGTTGAATTGCCTGGTCAACCTTAGTTAAATCTTGGACAGGTGAAATTTCTAACGTGGGAAGTTCAACCACTTGCGCCCCTAATTCTTTTAGCGGTTCGGTTAGGCTTGAACTTTGGGCATGAGCCCGCGTAACTACAATCAATCGCCCATAGAGGGGTTTCTTACTCATCCAATCTAATTTTTTTCTTAATTTCACAACGTCACCGATCACCACCACAGCAGGGGCCTGAAAATTTTGTTGCTGAACTAAAGCAGGAATTTCTTGGAGCGTCCCTTCTAAAACTTGCTGGTTAGGGTAAGTCAACCATTCCAATACCGCAACCGGTGTTTGAGGATTCATCCCTCCTTGAATAAGTTTGGCAACATTATCCGCGAGATTATGCATGCCCATGTAAATAACTAAAGTCCCCCCTAATTGGGCCAAGGCCTGCCAATTAATTTCAACATCGGGCGATTTATTGGGATCTTCATGCCCGGTTACCCAAGTCAGGGTGCTATTAAAGTCACGATGGGTTAAGGGAATGCCCACCCAACCCGCCGCCTGGGCACTGGTAATACCTGGCACTAATTCAAACTCTAAATTGGCGGCCGCCAAAGCCAAAGCCTCTTCGGCCCCTCGCCCAAAAATTAAAGGGTCGCCCCCTTTTAACCTCACCACAAACTTTCCCGCTTGGGCCGAACGAATCAAAGCCTCATTGGTATCGTCTTGTGGCACCTTTTTACCCCCACCCTTTTTACCCACATAAACTTTTTGTGCTTGTGGATTGATTTTTTCTAAAAACGCCGCATTGGTTAAATAATCATAATAAATAATGTCGGCCCGCTGTAACAGATAACAAGCGCGCTGGGTAAGCATGCCTTCGTCGCCTGGCCCAAAGCCTACAATAAATACTTTTCCTGTCTTAGTGGTCATAAATTTGTTTTGAGCTTAGCAATGACTTCTTTGCCACCACGCGATAAAATTTCGTGGGCCAATGCTTCAGCCAATCTTATGCCATCATTTTGGGGGCCTTCTTTATCAGCACCCACCCACTGGCTCCCATCCGGCAAAGCCACAAAGGCTTCTATTCGAACCCGATCACCCTGACAAACCGCGTGGGCCCCCATGGGGAGCTGGCAATCTCCCTGCAACGCAGACATGACGGTTCGCTCTACCTGACACTCCAAAGACGAAACAGCATCATCCAGCGCTTTTAAATATTGTAAAGTCATTGCATCAGCGGCCCGACATTCCAACGCTAACGCCCCTTGCCCAGGAGAAGCAATGATAGGCAGCTCAAGGCAATGCTTGGGTTGTTCCCCCAAACGCTCAAGCCCGGCTTGAGCTAACACAATCCCGTCAACCTCGCCTTCAGCTAATTTGCGTAATCGCGTATCCACGTTACCCCGCAACAATGTCCATTGAAAATGGGGATAAAGCCGCTGCAATTGCACCCGCCGGCGTAACGCGCTGGTGCCCACTCGTAACGGCAGAGCAAGCACTTTTTCAGGAACATCGCGTAACACCAAAACGTCCCGGGGCGATTCTCGAGATGGCACAGCAGCGATGCACAGGCCCTGCGCAAGCTGCATCGGCACATCTTTCATGCTATGCACTGCAAAATCAACTTCGCCCTTTAAAAGAGCTTCTTCAATCTCTTTAATAAAAAGCCCTTTGCCACCCACCGCACTCAAAAACCGATCTTGGATTTTGTCCCCGGTGGTTGTAATTTTTACCAACTCAATTTCTAAATCAGCAAATTGTGAAAGGAGCTGTTGGCGAACCCACTGACTCTGCGTTAAAGCCAGCTTTGAAAAACGCGTCCCTAATTTAAGTTTCGGCATAAAGAAGTTCATAACTTTTCCACTAAAAATTGCAAGACCCAACTCTTCGCAAATCCCCGCACCTAAAAAGTTTTACTGAGCGGGGCTAGGGGGTAACTTGAGAGCCCGCGCCCGGTCGGCCTAGTCGGGCTAAAAAATTTTTTGTTTTTAATTGAATTAGAGTATTCCTCTGTCATCCTCTAATTCAAAAAAACAATAAAATTTTTTAGCCCTCCTACGGCCGACCTCCTGCGCTAAAAGGCTCTCAAGTTACCCCCTAGCCCCGCTCAGTAAAACTTTTTATATCTCTACAAATATTTGCAGAAAGTCTTTTTGGAGCCCTTGTCGTGTTGAAGCCATCGCGGAAGCGGCGGGGCCCCAATGCGGGTTTGCCGGCATGGAAAGCCGAGGCTCCCGCCTCTGGGCGGGAGAACGCGGAAGGATTCCGTGCCGGCAAACCCGCATTAGGGTCGCCGCTGGAGCGCCGGCTTCAACACGACAAGGGCTCCAAAAAGACGTGACTCTATTTACAAGATTGAATTGCTTCGTCGTTGCACTCCTAGTGATGACAAGGTAAGTGAATTCCTATGAAAATTACGGTCAACGCAAGGGCTGAACAGCGCATCCGGCAGAGGCATCCGTGGATCTTTGCCGATGATATTTTAGAAAGTACAATCAACGCCGCAGGGCCAGTGTTTGTTTACAATCGAAACAAACGATTTTTAGCCAGCGCCCTTTATAGCCCACAGTCTAAAATACGCTTGCGCATTTACTCTCACGAAAAAACCGATTTTAATGAAACTTTTTTGAGAAAAAAAATTACCCAAGCCTTTGATTTACGCCAACGACTTTATGGTGATGCAACCTGCTACCGTATGTTTTTTGGTGAATCCGATAGCATTCCCTCCCTGATCATCGATCGCTACCATGACCTCTATGCTGTCCAAACTTTGAGTGCCGGGTTAGAACCTTACAAAGAAACCATCTTTAAAATCCTAAACCAAGATTATCGCCCCACCAGCATCGTTGAACGCAACGACGCCCAAGTTCGGCATAAAGAAGGTTTGCCCTTGATCAAACAATTTGTTTTTGGGCCAGCCCCCGAGGTTAAAATCGTCGAGCTACCAGGGGCCCAATTTGAATTTCGCCCGCTGGAGGGCCAAAAAACCGGCTTTTTCTTAGACCAAAAAGAAAATGCCCAACTTGTAGGAAAATATTTCTCTGGAGAAATACTCGATTGCTTTTGTTATGAGGGGCAATTTGCCCTCCACCTCTCTAAGCATGCCGACAAAGTCATTGCAGTCGATAGTTCAATGCCCGCTTTACAACAATTACAACGCAACGCCGAGCTCAACCATGCCCACAATATCGAAACCCTCGAGGGCAATGTCTTTGATGTGCTGCGCGGGTTTGATCAACAAAAAAGAAGATTTGATGGCATTGTTTTAGATCCACCCGCCTTTGTCAAAACCAAATCAACTTTAATCACGGCTATCCGTGGTTACAAAGAAATCAACCTACGCGCGATTCGGCTATTAAAAGAGGGCGGAATGCTTGCCACTTTCTCTTGCTCTCAAAATCTGTCTGACTCAAGTTTTTTAAAATTATTGCAAGAAGCCGCCTTTGATGCCAAACGGCAAGTTCAAATCATCACTCGCTTTAATCAACCTGCTGATCACCCTATTTTACTGGCCGCCCCTGAAACCCACTATCTCAAGGGTTTTTTATTAAGATGCTTATAAACTATTGACTTCCAGGGGATAAATTTGTAAATTAAAGTGGTCATTTAAATTTTATGGATTCTCCTTCTAAAACCTTAACCGTTACCGAAGCCAAAAAACATCTTCTTGAACTCATCGAAGATATCGAAAAGATGAATGAGCGGGTTACTCTTACTAAAAATGGAATCCCCACCACGATCATGATGAGCCTGGGAGACTATGAAGCTCTTATCGAGACACTTGAGATTCTTTCAGATCCTAACATCTTAAAATCCCTAAAAAAATCTAAACGCCAGGTGACTCAAAACAAATTACTTGGTGACGATGAGGTTTGGGGTTGAGATTTTTTCAAAGAAAATTTACGCCCCACGCGAGGGATTTATTAAAAAAATTACCCCCTAACGTAAAAGCAGCCCTACGAGCCTTAACTGACAAAATCCTTGAAAACCCTTATTTGGGAAAACCTTTACAGAGAGAGTTGCAGGGTTATTATTCTATCCGACACAGCCATTATCGTGTTATTTATTCCCTTCAAAAAGAAAGAAGACTTGTCATCATTGAATATGTGGGTTTACGACGATCTGTCTATAATCTCTTTTTTGAACTTAGGAGCCGCACCGAAATAAGATGAACATTTTAGCATCTCATCTTGGGGTCATCTTTGTCCGATCTTCAATCGCAAAATCCTCAAGCTAGCTTTTGCTAGCCCTCCGGTTTTGCTCATTCAGATCGGCCAAATCTGACCCCAATCTGAGCGCTAAAAGTCCATCTTATTTCGGTGCGGCTCCTTAAAGAAAAAACGCCCTCTCCGCTAAAGGATTGCATAGTAAAAGGTAATGCCTCAGTTTTGGGTGGAGAGTGCTTAGATTGTTTCGTCAGCCGTGCTTTTCGCGGCGACCCTAATGGGATTAGCAGGCATGGACTTAACTGGCGAAGCAATCTCACCGGTTAAACAGAAGAGATTGCTTCGGCTGGCTGGCCTCGCAATGACAGAGGAGGCCCCGCCGCTTCAAGCAATGGCTTCCTCAACAATCTAAGCACTCTCCACCCAAAACTGAGGCATTACAGTAAAAAGCAACTTGGGCTTGACTTCACCGATAAACTTCTCATTAAGATGGGGCATAATATGAAATTTAAATCCTTCCTGCTTATCATCGTGGTTGGTTTATTCTACCTAACAAACCCACCTTCCGGTTTGGCCACCCCCCTTTTAATTAAAATTAAACCAACCCCGCACTTCCTTAAAAAAATACAAGATTTACAAGGCGAAGCCCTCTTGCAACATGCCCAATTTATTAATGATGAGCTTATTCGGGTCGATACCAGCACCCCGGCCGGGCAAAAGGCTTTAGAAAACTTAAAGAAAAACTTTAACGTTGAATATATTGAACCTGACCATCCCATTTATGCCCATGAGCTCCCCAACGACCCTGAGCTTAGTCGTCAAAGCATGTATATGCAGTCAGTTTCTGCCCTACCCGCCTGGGAACTTTTGGTAAACCCAGCCCCTGTCATTGTTGCCATCATTGATTCAGGCATCGACCCCTTGCATGAAGATTTGCAGGCCAATGTATGGGTCAATACTTTAGAAACCCCCAATAATGGCATTGATGACGAGGGTGATGGTTTTGCCGATGATGTGTTGGGTTACAATTTTTCTTCGAACGATCCCAATATCAACGATGATAATGGCCATGGCACTCTTATCGCGGGGATCATGGGTGCCGTGGGTAACAACGACATTGGCATTGCCGGTCTTAATTGGAATTGCCAACTTCTGGTGATTAAAATCTTAGATGAAAATGGGATCAGTTCTATTTCCAAGGCTATTAGCGCCATTCAATATGCCCGCCAACATGGAGCCAAAGTGATCAACGCGAGTTGGGGTTTTGCTTCTGACGCTACCACCGCTGAGACCGCTCAGTCGTTGCAACAAGCCATTGAACTGGCTCAAAGCGACGGGATTTTATTTGTAGCCTCCGTGGGTAATGGCATTAGCTTTCAAGGGCAAAATAATGATGATCTCAATGCCACCAATTATCCCAGCAGTTTTAACCTTGATAATATCGTCTCAGTAGCGGCCCTGGATAATAAAGACGATTTGGCCTTTTTTTCTAATTACGGCAATAATAGCGTTGATCTAGCCGCCCCGGGCGTTGATATCTTTAGTACCAGCCCCGGCAATAATTATTCTGCTATGTCAGGCACCTCTATTTCAGCCCCTTTCGTCACGGGGGCTGCCAGTTTGTTATTGGCCATAAACCCTGGCTTAACCCCCTTGGAAGTCAAAGCCCTGCTCTTACAAAATGTCGACGTACTGTCTGCTTTAAAAGGTAAGGTCTTCACTAGCGGCAAACTCAATATTGCCAATGCATTAACCGCCAGCCCAGCAATTTCAGGCGAAGCCGTTAATACCGACTTACAAGCCAGCTTCATCCCAGGCGAACTTCCTACCAACCCCATTGGCGGAGGGGGTTGTAATTTAACTCCGCATTCTCCCTCAACCCTCTCTTTGTTCCTCATCCTCCCCTTATTATTGGCATTGGGCATTCGTGTTACAAGGACCTAGACAGCAAGGTTGTTACCATTTGGTTTAAACTTACTCCCTGTTGAGCAGCTTTAACGATAAGGGATTTATGAATTTCTTTAGGAAGACGAACATTAAATTTCCCGCTCACTTTATGCTTTAAAACAGGTTCTGGAATAGGATGTTTTAACTTTTTAGCCACAGCAACCCAACTTGCTATGGCTTCTTCAGCATTTTTGGCTGCTTCGAGGGTACTTTTGCCATGAGTCATGCAACCCTCTAACTCAGGAACCTCCGCTATATAACACTGATCTTCCTCTGACCAAAAAATATTAATAATATAAGCACATCCTTTTTTCATATTAACCCTCTTTTACGTAATGATTTTTCTATCTGTCTTAGCTGATATTTTGGCACCTCCTTAGAATGAATCGCTATAACGATGTGAACGTCAGGATACTTTCTATGCCCCCAAACTTCGTGAGATCCTTTCCCTCTAAATTTCTCAAATCCCAATTGGGACAATAGCGTGACTAACTCCTTTTTTTGAATAGTACCATTAGCAAGCTTCTCAACTAACTTCGAAGTAGCAACCACGAGCCATAGTACTATATATAGTGGCATCTGTCAATGAAGATGCCACGAACCTATAAATAACCTATCAGTTATTAAAATAACCAACGGGTTACTCTTTTGCTTTTGTGGGTGGGGCCTACTTTTTCGACCCATCGCGGAAGCGCCGGGGCCCCCCATGCGGGCTAGCCGGCATGGAAAGCCGAGGCCCGCTTCTGAGCGGGAACGCGGAAGGCTTCCGTGCCGGCTAGCCCCATGAGGGTCGGCGCTGGAGCGCCGGGTCGAAAAAGTAGGCCCCACCTACAAAAGCAAAAGAGTAACTTATTTGTTTAATTTTTGTAATAACAGGAGGGCTTGGCGTTCTTTGAGGGCAGTTTTTATTTCGGAAGGCAATTCAGCTTCTTTGTCTTGCAGCTCTTTAATAAATTGGTTGGCCTCCTCCCCTCTCCCCATGGCCACATAAACTCTAATCAACCCCAATTTAGCCAGATACATCAAGGTACCTTTGCTTTGCGCTTGTAAGCGACGATAGACATCTTTGGCTTCAAGGTATTTACCTTGTTCTTCTAAACTACTGGCTAACGCTAATATCCCTAAATTTCGGATTAAGGGGAACCCGGTTTCACTTGCTTTTTGATAAACACGGATCGCATCTTCACCTTTTCCCTTTTCTTGATAATGCCTGCCCAATTCCAAATAAAGCAAGGCCTTTAAAGCCGCAGGCCCGGGCCGACTAACCAAGGTTTCATACTGGCGAAGGGCATCGGCCGTAGGCATAGTTTCGGTTTCGTAGAGAAGATTGGCCCAAATATTTTTTTGCTTTTCATTATAATAATGTAAACTCATTAAACCCACCGCCACCAGCAAACTCAAAGCCAACACACTATAAGCTGCTTTTTTGTGTTGACTCAAAAACCGAACGATCTTTTCCATGACCGAAAGAAATTCATCAGGCTGTTTTGACATAAATGTCCTCTATGTTCTCAAGGGACCTCTAAAAAGGGCCCAGATGCAAGGCGCCTGCAAAGACGCGACCGGAGCGTATATGCAAATACGTGAGGATCGCGTGTTTGCAGGCAACGCTGCAGATGGGTCGTTTTTAGAGGTCCCATATTTTAATACCCGGTGCTTCCAAAGCCCCCCTCCCCACGCGGTGAACTAGGCAGTTCTTGAACTTCTTCAACGGCTAATTTTGGTACCCGTTGGAGAACCATTTGGGCTATCCGGTCTCCTTGCTTAATCACAAAGGGTTCTTGACCTAAATTAATGAGAATCACTTTAACTTCACCACGATAATCGGCATCAATCGTGCCGGGGCTATTTAAACAAGTAATCCCATGCTGAATAGCCAAACCGCTGCGTGGCCTCACTTGCACCTCATATCCCACAGGCAATGCGATTTTAAAACCACAAGGCACTAAGGCCCGTGCCCCGGGTAACAACGTAACCGATGCGGTAATCGCTGCCCGCACATCCATGCCGCTAGCATGGGCGCTCATATAGGCAGGCAACTCAATATTCATCACCTCGCCGGTTCGTTGTAACAAGACTTTTTCCACTTGAGCCTTTTTGCAGGTCACGACTCGCGTTCTTTATGAGGAATTTGGTCTTTTGCATCTTTCAAACTAAGCGAAACCTTACCCGTACGTTCATCAACGCGAATCACCTTAACCACAACTTCATCGCCTTCTTTAAGCACATCTTCTACTCGATTGACCCGTCGGTTGTCTAACTCGGAAATATGCACCAATCCATCTTGGCCAGGTAGAATTTCCACAAAAGCACCAAAATCCATAATCTTTTTTACCGTACCGCGATAAATATTGTGCATCACCGGTTCTTCAATAATCCCATCGATAATCGATTTTGCGGCTTGTAAAGAATCAACATCAGAAGAATAAATCGTAACCTTGCCATCATCTTCAATGTTAATTTTAACACCCGTCTCTTCGATGATTCCTTTAATAACCGAACCACCCGAACCAATAACTTCTCTAATTTTTTCTTTTCTAATAAAGAATTCCACAATGCGGGGGGCATAAGGCGAAAGAGATTCTTTGGGCTTAGCAATGGCCTCATTCATCTTTTGTAAAATGTGTAACCTAGCTTCACGGGCTTGAGCCAGCGCATCACGGAAAATGGCTTCGTTGATCCCACCGATTTTAATGTCCATCTGGATGGCCATCACGCCTTTTTCAGTACCTGTGACTTTAAAATCCATGTCGCCTAAGTGGTCTTCGTCGCCTAAGATATCGGTGAGCACAAAATATTGTTCGCCTTCTTTAATAAGCCCCATGGCCACACCCGCCACTGGGGAACGAACCGCAACACCAGCGTCCATCAACGCCAAAGTGCCACCACAAACACTCGCCATCGAAGAGCTACCATTTGATTCTAAGATATCAGAAACGATCCGAATCACATACGGGAAAGATTCTTGACCTGGCACCACACCGGCTAAAGACCGTTCTGCCAATGCCCCGTGGCCAATCTCACGTCGGCCAGGGCCACGCAAAGGTTTTGTCTCGCCAACCGAATAAGGCGGGAAATTATAATGCAGCATAAAATGCTTTTTGGAATCTTCTAACAAGGTATCGATATATTGAACATCTTCGGGGATACCTAAGGTCACGGTTACCAAAGCCTGAGTTTCGCCTCGAGTAAACAAGGCTGAACCATGGGCCCTGGGCAGCAGACCAGTTTCGATCGTAATGGGACGCACGGTTTTAAGATCCCGGCCATCAATGCGCTTTTTCTCTTGCGTAATCATGGAACGCACAATGTTATATTTCAAGTCTTCGAAATGCTTAAAGACCTCTTTAGCCACCTTACCATCGTCATCTTCAGGAATGAGTTTTTCTTTCAACAAGGTTTTCACAGCATCCATGGCTGCATAACGCGGTAATTTTTCTCGAATGTTAATGGCTTGATGCAAGGGCTCTTTAGCCAGGGCCAAAACCTTTTGATGCAATTCTTCATTAACCACCGGCGGGTTGACGGCTCGTTTGGGATTGCCTACTAATTTAGCCAACTCTTCTTGTGCGGCAATCACAGGTTGTAGCTGTTTGAAGGCAAACATTAAGGCGGCTAACACATCTTCTTCGCTCGCCTCATCACAACCACCTTCAACCATAACGATGGCTTCTTTGGAACAAGCCACCATGAGATCCATGTCGGCATTCTCATAATCAGCACGTTTAGGATTAATAACCAACTGGCCATTGATTCTACAAACTCGGCAACCCGCAACGGGGCCTAAGAAAGGTGCATCGGATAACATGAGTGCTGCACTGGCTCCAATGATCGCTACAAAATCGGGTTCGTTATCATGTTCCGCTGATAAAACAGTGGCAACAATTTGGGTATCGCAAATCCAACCTTCGGGGAAGAGTGGCCGGATGGGCCGATCGATGAAACGGCTGGTAAGCGTTTCTTTTTCACTGGGTCTGCCCTCTCGCTTAAAAAACCCCCCTGGCATTTTACCAGCAGCATACATTTTTTCGTGATAATCAACCGTCAATGGTAAAAAATCTTGACCCTCGCGTGGGTCACCCGTACAAGCGGTGACCAATACAATCGTATCCCCATATTTTAAAACCACGGCCCCACTCGCCTGACGAGCCAATTTGCCGGTTTCAATAATGAGGTCTCGACCTCCTAAATTAATACTCACTTTTTTCACTTCGAACATACAATAGTCTCCTTGAATTATTTTTAACTATTAAAATGGGAGGTCTTGATTTTTGAGGCGAGGATCTTGACTCGATAATTTAAGCTAATCAGTTGATGGATCGAACCCATCAAATCATCAGATTAAATTATCAAGGCTTAAAGCAAAAACCTCTCTTTATTTTCTCAACTCTCCCCTTTACTACTTTCTTGTCATCCTCCGCGAAGCTTGCCCTCGACCACGATCGGGGGGCGGGGGATCCATGATAACTACTTTCTTAAACCTAATTCGCCAATTAATTTTTGATACCGATCCCGGTCTTTGTTGCGCACATAGTCTAACAAACGCCGCCGTTGGCCAACCATTTTCAATAATCCACACCGGGAAGAATGATCTTTTTGATGGGTTTTAAAGTGATCTTGGAGGGCTGAAATTCTTTGGGTAAGCAGGGCAACCTGCACCTCAGGAGAACCGGTGTCACCGATATGTAATTTATATTTTTCAATCATCTCTTGTTTGTTGTAATTTGCAGTTGCCATGTTCTTTACCTTGCTAGTTTAAATTATACACAATTTTGATGTTTCGTAAACTTATCATTGCGGCCCAACGTATTCTCTGTCATTGCGAGGCCAACAGGCTCCTTCGGCAAGCCTCAGGATAAACTCCGCAATCTCCTCTGCCTAACCGGTGAGATTGCCACGCTCGCCAACGGGGCTCGCTCGCAATGACACGCAGGGGCACATTCATAGTTAATTTCGCAAACAATTTCAACTGGATTCTAACTATTTAAAACCCTTAAGGGCTTGAGGCCCTCTTTGGGGTCTAAGCAAGCTACCGCCAAGACCTTATCATCCCTAGTTAACAAAAGGGGCTGATTTTCATGGAGTTTTTCTTCATTAAAGCTTTTCTTTAAACATCGCCCATAACGGATTTCCCGTTCTTCTTCCATCGAAAGCATGATGCGGGGAAAATCAAAGAGTGCCTCCCCTACCGACAATAGGTGATTTGCGTCAAGCTCGGTAAGAGAAGCCGCCTGTTCTAAAGTAAAGCGACCGCTTTGCAAACGCCTAAGTTCGGTTAAATGAGCATAACACGCAAGCCGCACACCTAAATCATGCACGAGCGATCGCACATAAGTCCCCCGGCTACATTTTAAATAAAACGAAACGGCGAAACCCTCTTTTTTGATCATGCGAAATTCGTCGATTTTAACCTTACGGCTGGGGATCTCAAAAGTGATCCCTTTGCGTGCGTAGTAATAATAAGGCCTACCTGCTTTTTTAAGGCTCGAATAAATCGGAGGGATTTGTTCAATTTCTCCCACGAGTTCTGCCATTTGCTTTTGGATCGTTTCTTCCTGAATAAGCGCCGGATCACCTTCGTGAATGATTTTCCCTAAACGGTCATAGGTATCGGTAGCCTGCCCCAATAAAAAAACCCCGCTATAAATTTTAGTATTTTCATCAAGATAAGGAATGACTTTGGTAGCCTCTCCCAAGGCAACAGGCAAAACCCCTGTGGCCATGGGATCTAGCGTGCCAATATGACCAGCCTTTTTAATTTTAAATTGTCGCTTTATTTTTTGTACGACTTGGCTAGAGGTTAGCCCTTCTGGCTTGTCGATGATAAAAAAACCATTCATAAAAGTGCTGCCACAGCAAGGCTAACCTTCTTTTTGACTTCTTTCAATTCCCCTTGGATTTTACACCCTGAAGCTCGCATATGCCCTCCGCCACCAAAACCTTGAGCAACTCTTGCCACATCAACATAATTCTTAGAACGAAAACTTACTTTATAATGGTTCGGGGCTATTTCTCTAAAAGTGATGGCCACCTCGACGGTATTGATCGAGCGTGGATAATTAATAAACCCTTCCGTAAATTCTGCATCGGCAAGGGCCACCTGCAAATCTTTTTGCAAGATGGTGAGGGAGCCCACCCGGCCATTTTCTGTTATTTCTAGTGTTGGTAGAATTTGTGCCAATAATTTTATTTTACATAAAGGATTTAACTCCCACAACTCTTGCGCGACCCGCCACACATCAACGCCTCTTTTCACCAAGTCGCTAGCCACCTGAAAGGCCTCGGGGTTAACATTAGAATATTTAAAAGACCCGGTATCGGCTGAAAGGCTGGCATAAAGCAGCGTGGCTAAATCAGAGCCGATCTCAACCCCCATCTTTTGAAAAATCCGATAGAGCAACACCCCCGAACTCGAAGCGCTTGGGTCTAAATAATTATATTCGAGGGGATAGGCCCCGCTGGCATGGTGGTCTAAACAAAGCCAATGTTTAACCTGATTCAACTTTTCAAAAACTTGCCCGACTCGCTTAGGTTCGCCCAAATCAACGATCACCGCGAGATCAAACGGCTCGTCTACTTTTAATTGTGCACTAACCTTTTGCCACTCTGGCAAAAAACGCAAGTTTTGTGGCACCGGGTCAGAATTGTAGCATTTGACCTGTTTGCCCATCCGCTCCAGGGCAATACCTAAAGCTAGTGTGCAACACAAACCATCGGCATCCGGGCTTTCGTGGCTAGCAATAATAACGCTTTGGCTTTTTTGCAAAAGCTCAATAGCCTGATTAAGCGTTATCGATTTATTGGTCTTCATGTTTAATCGTCCCTAGCAAATATTCTATACGGTCTTGTTTTTCAGGTGCATCATCATGATAAAAAACTAAATCAGGAATTAAACGTAACTTTAAATTTTTGGCTAAATAGTGCCGCATAAAACCTTTGGCCTTTTGCAAGGCTTTCAAAATTTCTGAAACTTTTTTAGGATCATGTCCCAATACAAAATAAATTTTAGCTAAACTCAAATCGGGCGTTATCATCACACGGTTGACGGAAATGCCGACTAAGTTAGGATTTCGGAGTTCAAAACAAAGGGCTTGATTGAGTTCGCGCTTGATCTCTTCGGCAATCCGAAGGGTTCGGGTGGTCTTCATAATTTGGCAGATTCTTCCTCACGCACAAAAGCCTCGACTACATCGCCTTCTTTTAAATCATTAAAACCCTCAATCCCCAAACCACACTCAAAGCCTTGGGTCACTTCACGCGCATCATCTTTAAAACGTTTCAGTGAAGAAAGTTGGCCCTCAAATACAATGACATTATCGCGCAACAAACGAATAGGCACATTGCGGCGCAGCAGACCATCTACCACATAACAACCTGCTACCTTGCCAATCTTGCTGACATTAAATACTTGCCTCACTTCGGCCCGGCCCAGATACACTTCTTTGATAATCTTGGGCAACAAGCCTTCCATGGCTTTTTTGACCGTTTCGGTAGCATCGTAGATGATGCTAAAAATTTTAATATCAACTTTTTCTTGTTTGGCAAGTTCCATGGCTTTAATTTCGGGGCGAACATTAAACCCAATGATTAAGGCATTAGAAGCCGAGGCCAGCATAACATCGGATTCAGAAATTCCACCCACACTACTGTGCAAAACCCTTACCTTCACACGGTTGGTCGACAATTTTGCAAAGGACTCGCGTAGTGCTTCTACCGAGCCTTGCACATCACCCTTGATGATCATACGAAGTTCAAAAACTTCTCCGGTTTTCAATTGGGCATAAATATCTTCTAAAGAAATCTTTTGACTCGATTTAAGCCTTGATTCACGCAGTTTAATTTGCCGCTGTTCAGCAATTAATTTAGCATCTTGTTCATCGGCCAAGGCTTGTAAAATCTCACCCGCCGCTGGAGTGGCATGAAGCCCTAGCATTTCTACCGGCATGCCTGGCAAGGCCTGTTCTACTTCTGCTCCGACATCATTGATCATCACCCTCACTCGGCCATAGTGTTCACCCACTACAATAGAATCCCCCGCCTTCAGCGTGCCTTCCCGTACCAACACAGTCGCAACCGGGCCCTTATTTTTATCTAAACGACTTTCAATAATCACACCCTTGGCTAATTTGTTTGGATTAGATTTTAATTCTAAAAGTTCGGCCTGGAGTAAAATCATTTCTAAAAGTTGTTCGATCCCATCACCGGTTTTTGCAGAAACATTCACATAAATAGTGCTGCCACCCCATTCTTCTGGCACTAAGCCCTTATCGGTTAATTCCCGTTTCACCTTGGCAGGGTCGGCCTCGGGTTTATCGATTTTGTTAACGGCTACAATGATGGGTACATTAGCGGCCTTGGCATGATCGATCGCTTCAAAAGTTTGGGGTTTCGCCCCATCATCGGCCGCAACTACCAAAATAACAATATCCGTCACCGAAGCGCCCCGCGCACGCATGGCCGTAAAAGCTTCGTGGCCTGGCGTATCAATAAAGGTCACCACACCCTTGGGAATTTTTACCCGATAAGCCCCAATGTGTTGGGTAATTCCACCCGCCTCGCCTTGTGCCACTTGAGCGTTGCGAATTTTATCTAACAGGCTGGTTTTACCATGATCAACATGGCCCATAACCGTCACAATGGGGGCCCTGGTCAATAAATCCTCGGTTCGTTCAGCAGTTTGTGCCGCAGCTAAAATGCGTTCTTCTTCTCTCACTTGTTTTTTAACTTCCCAACCTAATTCTTGACCCACTAAAAAGGCGGTATCAAAATCAAGGCGTTGATTCACCGTGGCCATGCTCCCCATTTTCATGAGAACCTTGATAACTTCGGTCGATTTAATCCCCATTTGATGGGCAAGATCGCCTACGCTAATGCCCTCTAAGATAGAGATGATGCGTTTACTGGCCTTTGGCACCGTTACTTGAGTTTTCTTGCCTTCTTTTTTGGCCTTCTTTTTGCCCATGCGCAAGGCACGCACGGGTTGAAAAACTCGGTCTTGAACAAACATTTTACGAATCTGCGAAACATCTCCATATTCGCTGACATCCCCACCAATGTTTTTGAGACTGGGTTTCTTTTTGGCAAGCTTGGCTTTTTTGAAAAGTTCGTCTTCTTCTTCGGCCGTTTTTTCCGTCTTAGGCAAGACCCCCTTAGCCACGAGAGCCTCTTCTTTAGCCATGCCTGGGGTAGTACCCAGTTTAAGAATAGTTCCCACTGGGGGGCCGCCGGGCATCAGGCGAGGATCTTGAATGGCCTCTTCAGGCTTCAAACCAACGGTTTCTGGTGCAGTTTCTTGAGCGCCTTGAGTTGCCTCACCGCTGCTTGGCGCAATAGCTGCATCAGCCGTGGGTTGTAACAGAGCAGCATCCCCTTTATCTTTTTTAGGTCTGCCTCGAGTGGCCTTGTTGGCAGAAGCCGCAGAAGCTTCTTCAGCTTTTACTTCGGTTGCCTTTGTGCTTGCAGAAACAGCCGGCTTGGGCTCTTCAGTTGCACGACGGCGCCGAATAATTGTTGACTGAATGCGCTTTTCTTGAATAACGGTCTTATCTTCCATAATTATTTTTCAACATTCGCTTTAACTTTTTGAGTCTCCATAAAGCCTTGTTCGGCTGAAACCTTCGGTGGCATAGCCGCTTGAGCTTCAGCGGCTTCTTTTTGTGCCTTGAGCTCGGCTAATAGTTCGGTGTATTTTTCGGGATGGGCTTGAATGTCTTTGGCTCGATCGTAAATTTTACCCAAGGCCTCTGAATTAATACCGGGGAGCTGCACAAAGTCGTCTCGATTCGCTTGAGCAATGATTTCAGGGGTGCGGAAAGAATGGCTAAACAACAACCCTGCCATGGCTGAATCGACTTCTAGTAGTCGAGTTAAGGCCTCTTTGCTCGATTTTACCAAAATTTCATACTTTGATTCACCAATCACATCGATTCCCCAGCCTGTCAATTGGGCCGCCAACCGCACATTTTGACCCTTTTTACCAATGGCAAGGGAGAGCTGATCGTCGGGAACAATAATTTCCATGTGTTTGTCTTCTTCGTGAATAATCACCTTAGACACCTCAGCGGGCGCAATAGCATTGCAAACAAATTTTGCCGGGTCTTCGTCCCAACAAACAATATCAATCTTTTCCCCACGCAATTCTTGCACCACGCTTTGCACGCGGCTGCCTTTAATACCTACACAGGCGCCCACGGGGTCAACATCTTGCTCTTTAGAATAAACGGCTATCTTAGCCCGCATCCCCACTTCACGAGCCACTGATCTAATGTCAACAATGCCCTCACTAATTTCAGGAACCTCAATTGCAAACAATGCCTTAATCAATAAAGGAGTGCGGCGTGATAAAATCAGTTGTGGCCCCTTTGATTCTTTATCAATTTTTAAAAAGTAGGCCTGAATACGATCGTTGGGCCGATAAGTTTCGCCGGGCACTTGTTCGCTGGGGTAAATGATGGCCTCAGTTCGGCCTAGGTCGACGACCATGCTCCCCTTTTCAAAGCGGCGCACAATCCCGGTGATCACCTCACCCACTCGATCTTTATATTCTTCGTAAATGATATTGCGTTCGGCGTCGCGCATCCGCTGAATAATAACTTGTTTGGCGGTTTGAGCGGCAATACGCCCAAACTGGGCTGAGTCGATTTTTTGGCCAATGCTATCTTCGAGTTGAGCCTCAGGGTCTAACTTTTTGGCCTCTTTTAAAGAAATTTCTAATTCAGGATCTTCAACGTCGGCCTCGGTATTAACGACGGTTTTAAATTGAAAAAGTTCGATCTCGCCTAATTCTTCATTATAATGAGCCTCTAATTCCGTATCGTAGCCCAATTTTTTGCGAGCGGCGGTTAACATGGCGTTTTCAACCACATCGATCAATTGTTCTTTAGGAATGCCTCTATCTTTACCAACTTGGTCGATCACAGCATTCAAATTAATAAACATCGACTTAACGTTTTTTTTATCGATCTTCTTCTTTCGTGGCGGCATAAACTTCCTCGCACTTTGTAGAAACCAAGGTTCCTATGTTTTTTAATACTAAGGAGTTCATATGATACTATACAGATTGCAATGGTAATGACTTAAGACAAGGAAGGCGAAGTCAAAAGCCCGGAGGCGTAGCCACAGCGCTACGTCGAGGACTTTTGACGAGCCTGACGCAGTATTAAGTCATTAGCAGCAGCAAGATGTGTAGTATCATATGAACTCCTTAGTAGTTCTTGAGTTGCAAAATAATCTAAGTGAGCATCCCGAATCTTGGTAATGGAAAGCTCAAAGGTCTTACCATCAATCCAAAGAAATAGGCTACCCTCTTTATTCATTTGAGTTAAAATCCCTTTAAAATTTTGCCGCCCCTCAAGCGGGGCCTGCAAAGTTATTTTAACCACCTTGCCAACGTTCGCTTGAAAATCTTCTAGCCTTTTAAGCGGCCGGTTAATGCCCGGCGATGACACCTCAAGATGATAAGACATTAACTTTAAATCAGGGTGCTCTTCTAACCAAGGGTTCAAAGCTCGGCTTACCCGAGTACAATCTTCAACCGACACGTTTTTAAGAAACTTTTCTTCACCCCGGGGTTGGTCAATTACCAACCGTAAAACATGCCTCCCTTGTTCCACCACCCATTGACAATCGATCAGTTCAAGATTTAAGGCCTGAACCTTATCTACCAACGCTTGCTTCAACTGTTCAAAATTTGCGAACATACAAAAAAAAAGTGGGCATACTCTAAAAGCCCACTTCACTCTCAAAACTCATTATAATTGGCTTAAAAAGGCACTTATAATACAACTATCTAGAATTTCAAGGGGAAAATAGAGTTTTGTGGTAGCCGAGTGAAAGTGTCAGTACTAACTGCCGAGTGAAAATGTCAGTAGCTATCCTCCGAAAGGAGGAGAAGGATGCTACTAACAATGAGAGATAAAAATAAAATTGAGGTGATTGAGGCAGTCATGGACGA
>JACPFA010000018.1 GCA_016183235.1 Deltaproteobacteria bacterium | reverse complement strand
TGTACTTCTCAAAAACTTCCATTACTTCTTTACTCGAAAACCTTTTATGTAATTGTTCTGCCATAGGGCCTCCTTTTTTTGAGACCCCTTAAAGTGCACTTTTAATCTTTAAACTAGTGCATTTTTAATTTTTAGATGACAACAAAACTTTTCCAATTGATAAAACCAGGTAAGTGTGTTCAAGTTATTGATTGTGAATAAAATCAGTAAACTTGATTGCGTTTCTTGCTCTTCCCGTGTACTCGGCGTGCTCTGTAATTTAGAGCAACCTGCCCTTGAAGAATGTAATCAACACAAAACCACCAACGAATATAAAAAAGGTCAGGTCATTTTTTACGAAGGCAATCAGGCCTATGGCCTTTATTGTATTTTCACCGGTCGGGTAAAACTTTTTAAAACCGGCGTTGATGGCAAACAACAGATTGTACGCATTGCCGGCCCGGGTGATTTATTGGGTTATCGTTCTTTATTTTCCGACGAACCTTATTCTGCAACCGCCGAGGCCTTAGAAAACGCCACGATTTGCTGTGTCGATCGAAACGCCTTTTTCCCAGTTTTGGCCAAAAATCCAGAATTGGCTTTGAATATTATCAGCAAACTTTGCCGAGAGCTTCGCCAAGCTGAGGAACTAGCCACCAGCATTGCCCAACGTTCGGTTCGCGAAAGAATGGCCGAGCTTCTCTTGATGTTAAAAGAGGCCTATGGCAAACCCACGAAAAAGGGAGTTTTGATTGATCTCAAATTATCCCGCGAAGAATTGGCTGAAATGATTGGCATTACCCAAGAAACGGCTATTCGTTTACTTTCTGAATTTAAAGGGGATGGTGTCATTGAAGTGAGGGATCGAGACATTACGATCGTCGATGCCAAAGCCCTCCTCGAGACAGCCCGCCTTGAAATCTAGTGCTTCGACAATTTAATTATTTTCTCAAAGAGAAAATAATTAAACGCTCAGCACTAGTCCTGAGCGCTATTGTAAGATAAAAATTAAGCTGTCGAAGGACTAGCCCACATGACGAAGATCATGGCTTTTCCTACCCAGAATCATTTTTAGTAAGAAGATTTTTTTTTACTATAGACTGGGTGCAAGATATGGACTTTCCAAAATTAGAAAATTCATGGCCGGCGATGATCAAAGAAGGTCAACCCTTAACTTTCAAAAAAGGCCAAGCGCTTTTTTATGAAGGGCATTCGCCTTATGGGGTTTTTTTAATTCGATCCGGCCAAGTTGAATTTTGGAAAGAAGATGGCAACCCCACCCAAGACAATCATCGCCATACCATCGCCCAAGGGGAAATCATTGGCCTTGATGTCTTTGCAAGCGGCGATGCTCACTGTTGCACCTGTATGGCTGCTGAAGATTGCCAAGCGGTTTTTATTTCAAAGACTCAGCTCTTACCTTTTTTTGACATTCATTAATTCTTCGACATGACGAAAAACAGTGTTTACCTTGATAGCGATCATGGGTTATCGAATCGTGATGATTTAACAAAGCTAAAAAAAGGAGAGTCCCATGATTCGAAAAAATCTTTCCATTGTTTTTCTTGTGCTTATTTTTATCCCGCTGCTTTCCACAAAAAGTCTAAAGGCAGAAGAAAAGAAACATTGGACCGATGTGGTTAAGATTGAAGCCGAGCTTCGTACCCGAAGTGAAACTAATCTTAACTATAATAATATACCGGGTGATTCTCTTGCCACCGCTTCTTTTGCCTATCCTGAAACCACCGGCAATGCTTCGTTTGTTTTACTAAGAACTCGATTGGGTTTAAATATTCTACCCCATGAGCATGTAGGGCTTTACGTGCAACTGCAAGATTCTAGAACCTTTGGCCTTGTGGGCCTCACTGAAAATAATAGTGGTGGCAATGGGGTTTCTGGTTCCTTCGGAATTCACCAGGCTTATCTTGATTTATTAGATATTGGCAATTCAGGTATAAGCCTGCGCGTTGGGCGGCAAGAATTAAAATACGGCAAAGAAAGATTAGTGGGTGCCTTTGGTTGGCATAATGTGGCGCGTTCTTTTGATGCGGTTCGCCTAAAATTTGAATGGAAAGAACGCCTCATCTCCGATTGGTTTGCAAGCATTGTGGCCCGAGGGGCTGGCGCCGATAATTATTTTCTTGGAACCTACAACACCCTTAAATCTTTACCTACCGGGGATCTCGATGCCTATTTTCTGGTGGATCTTGATGGTGATGCAGTTGGCGGGGCAAAACGGCGCATTTATACCGGTGGTTTAAGAAGTTATGGCAAATTTAAGCTGGGGCTGGATTATGATGTAGAAGCGGCGGTTCAATTTGGTGATATTGGGGCGAGTGATCTTTTGGCAGGGGCCGGCCATGCCTCTTTAGGTTACACCTTTGATAATGCCTATAAACCACGCTTGGAGTTAGAATATAATTTTGCCTCAGGCGATGGCAATGCCGCTGATGGAAAGGCCCATACTTTTTACAATCTTTACCCAACCAACCACGATAAATATGGCGTCATGGATTTCTTTGGTTGGAGAAACCTGCATGATATTTCGACCAATATTTCTGTGGCCCCTATTGACAAGACAAAGCTGTCTCTTGCCTATCATGCCTTTTTGTTACCCAAACCGGTTGATGGGTTTTATCGAGCTGGCATGGGCTTTAACACCACCGGGCTTCGTTCGGGAAACGCGGGCGCGAGCAGCTTTGCAGGGCATGAAGTCGATCTTTTGTTCACATGGAAGCCAATTGAATACCTTGATCTATTAGCCGGTTATTCAATCTTCATTCCAGGCCAATTTTTTCAAGATACGACCGCTAGCACAAACGACATGGCACACTTTTTCTATTTACAGCTTAGCGGTCATTACCAATAATGGACGGGTGTGTTGAAATTTTAAATCTTTTGAGCAAGGCTGAATTGATAATAACGGAAAGCGAACTAAGTGCCATGGCCGCTGCAGCAATAATGGGATTTAAAAATCCCAGGGCTGCCACCGGAACCCCGACCCCATTGTAAATAAAGGCCCAAAATAAATTTTGTTTTATTTTGCGCATGGTGGCGCGAGAAAGCCGAATACTCGTGAGCACATCACTCACATCATTTTTTACTAAAATAATTCCACCTGTTTCTTTCGCCACATCCGAACCCGACCCAATGGCAATACCAATGTCAGCCGTTGCTAGAGCCGGCGCATCGTTAACCCCGTCCCCTACCATGGCCACCACTTCACCTTGATCTTTTAGCCCTTGAACATGCCTAGCTTTATCACTGGGCAGCACTTCAGCGATCACGCGATCAATTCCTACCTGCTTGGCAATAGCCTCTGCTGTTTTTTGGTTGTCGCCGCTTAAAAGAACGATTTTAAGCCCTTCGGCTTTTAACAGGGCAATGGCTGGGGCGGCCTCTGCCTTCAAGGCATCCGCCACGGCAATCACCCCCACCAAGGTTTGGTTGACACCCATCAACATGGCCGTTTTACCCATGGATTCAAATTGCACCATGGTTGATTCGGCTTTCTCGGCTAAAATTTTCTCTTTCTCAAAAAGCAGCCGATTTCCCATTAAAATATTTTTCCCGTCGACCCTGCCTTGAATGCCGTGACCCGGAATGGCTTCGAATTTTTCTAACTTTGGCAAAACCAGCATGCGTTTTTTTGCTTCGGCAACTATGGCCTCAGCTAAAGGATGCTCAGAGCCCGACTCAAGGCTCGCGGCCAGGGCCAAAAGTTCGTTTTCGGAAAGCGTAGCCAATGAAACTAAGTCGGTCACGGTTGGTTTGCCCATCGTCAAAGTGCCGGTTTTATCAAACACGATGGTGGTCAATTTTTTAGCGCGTTCTAAAACCTCACCCCCACGAATAAGAATGCCCGCTTCTGCACCTTTGCCTACCCCAACCATCAAGGCCGCTGGGGTTGCAATCCCTAAGGCGCAAGGGCAGGCAATGATCAACACAGCGATAAAAGCTAACAACCCTTGAGGGAAATTACCGCTGGCCCACCACAGCACAAAAGATAAAAAAGCGGTTATCACTACAGCGGGCACAAAATAACCGGTGACCTGATCGGCCAATCGTTGAATGGGGGCAGTGGTGGTTTGGGCTTCTTCGACTAACTTAATAATTTGCGCTAACGTTGTTTCGGCCCCCACTCGGGTGGCTTTGATTTTCAGCAATCCTTTTTGGTTGAGAGTGGCGCCAATAACGGTTGCTCCGATTTTCTTTTCTACGGGCATCGACTCACCGGTTAACATCGATTCATCGACTGAAGAACTACCTTCGATCACAACACCATCGGTGGGAATCTTTTCGCCTGGCTTGACGATCATGATTTCATCCACCATGACTTGGCTGGCTGGAATATCAGTTTCGATGCCATTGCGAAGCACTCGCGCCGTGGCTGGCTTTAAATCCATGAGCTTACGAATGGCCGCCGACGATCGCTTTTTGATGAGTTCTTCCATGTATTTGCCCAAGAGCACAAAGGCAATGATGACCGCTGAAACTTCAAAGTAGACATCGCGCTCTTCAACTTTGACGGGAAGTAACTCAGGGGTAAAAATGACCGCAATGCTGTAGAGGTAGGCCACGGTGGTTCCCAGGGCGATGAGCAAATCCATATTAATCGATCGATTGGTTAAGGCATTCCACGCACCTTTGTAAAAACCCCACCCGCCAATAAATTGCACCGGCGTCACTAAAATAAAAAGCCACACCCCCCAGGTGAACCAAGGTAGCGCTGGAATGGGCGCCCAACTCACAATCGTAGCTCCAGCTGCCAAAAACATAAAGGCCGCTGCACGCAGCAACGCCAAGGCCAAAACTCCGGTCAAGGCAATCGTCACCCGTTTACGCATGGATTTGAGTTCGGCCTCGGGAGACTCAAAGGTGCGCTGACAACCCAGGCTGCAAAAATAATAAGCCCGCCCATCTTTTTGAGTTTTTAAGGCGGCCTTTTTATCAACCACCATTCCACAAATTGGATCTTTGGCCGTATCACCACCCTTGGAGTGAGCTTGCATCGTTGACGTCATATATTGATCCCGGGTCAAGCCCGGGATGGCGTCATCCCGGGCTTGCCTGCCCCGGACTCCGATCCGGGGACCCGGGATCCATGATATAATCGGGACCTTTTTTATGTAACGATCGGGCTCGGCCTTAAAGGTATCTTGGCAATGCTTGGAACAAAAATAGTAATCAACCGACAAATAGCTTGATTTGAGGGCTGACTGACTCTCCTTAACCGTCATTCCACAAATAGGATCCAGCGCCATGATGATTATTTTCCGGGTTTTAAGGATGATGCTCCAGGTGATCTTCGGAGGGCACTGTCTCAGGCCCTGACTTTTTCATTTTATCACCCTTCATCATGCCATGATGATCCATCATAGGCATGCCTTTGCCATCCATCATCGGACAATTTTTACCATAGGGTGTCTTAAAGTAACCATGTTGTGAATAGCGAATCGTATAATAAGTGATACAAATAATACTCAATACTCCGATAATCAGCGCGGCATAAGCTACAACCTTTGCTAGACGCTTAACACAACCTTCTGCTTTGCTGCTAAAAACCAACAACCCAGCAGCCGCCACCAAGGCTAACAACGTTACACCTAATGCAATATGAGATTCAAACATCATAAAGGCCTCCTTTTTAAGGTAGTAAAAAACCGAGCCAAATATTGGATGTCATTCTTCTCTAAAAAACGCTATGATTTTTCTCAAGGTTCAATAATCACTGCCATAAGGGTTTTGAGTTGTGAAAATATCATTTTTAGGTGGAACTGGCACGGTTACGGGTTCCAAATATTTAATTCAATTTAACGGCAAGAACTACTTGGTAGACTGTGGTTTGTTTCAAGGCCTTAAAGCGCTGCGCCTGCGCAACTGGGAGCCTCTGCCCATCCCAGCAAACACCATTGAAGCCGTGGTTCTCACTCATGCTCACATTGATCACAGTGGTTATTTGCCGCTCTTAGTAAAAAATGATTTCCGCGGCCCTATTTATGCGACCGAAGGCACCACGAGCCTCGCTAAAATTATGTTGCCCGATTCTGGCTACCTGCAAGAAGAAGACGCGCAGTTTATCAACAAACACCGCCTTTCCAAACATAGCCCCGCTTTGCCTCTCTACACCCAAGCAGACGCCGAAAAAGCTCTTGGTTATTTTAAACCCACTCCTTGGAATACTGAAGTGAACCTCGCGCCCCAATTGCGTTTTTCTTTTCAACCGGCTGGCCACATTGTTGGGGCAAGCATGATACGGTTTGATTTTAATCATCGCAGTATGATTTTTTCAGGAGATTTAGGCAGACCCCACAGCCCCATTATCCCTGCTCCCTATTACCCTACTTACGTTGATTATCTGATCGTTGAATCAACTTATGGCGGAAGGACTCATCCCAAAGAAAATCCCTTAGAAACCCTGAAACGATACTTACAAATAACTTTAAATCGCCAAGGCACCGTACTCATTCCAGCCTTCGCCATTGGTAGGGCCCAAGAACTGCTTTACCTTTTATCAAAATTAAAAGCCGCTCATGAAATCCCCGATGTACCCATTTATCTCAACAGCCCCATGGCCATTGATGCCACTCGTCTTTATTGCGATTTTTTAAAAAACCTTACCTTAACCCCTGCTGAGTGCGATGCCATTTGTAATGTCGCCAAATTTGTCACTAGCGTCGAAGCTTCTAAACGCCTGAATACTTCAACTGATCCGTGTGTCATCATTTCGGCCAGTGGCATGGCTACCGGGGGGCGCGTATTACATCACCTAAAATTTTTGGCCCCTAATCCAAAAAATTTGGTGCTTTTTTCAGGCTTTCAAGCCGCAGGCACGCGGGGAGAAGCGATGCTTCACGGCGTCAAAGAAGTTAGAATCCATGGCGCAATGGTTCCTGTCCGCTGCGAAGTGGCTTCGATCGATAGCCTCAGCGCCCATGCCGATGAAAACGAAATCTTGGGTTGGTTGCAGCAATTTAAAAAACCACCTCGCATGACCTTTCTTACCCATGGCGAACCTACCGCCAGTGAGGCCTTGCGCCAAAAGATTGAGTGGGATCTGAAATGGGCGTGCAACATCCCTGATTATTTGGAGACCATCGATTTTAATTAAGTAGGCCACAGTCTACTCAGTAATCTCAATTAATTTTCGTTTTCCGCTCAGTCCACTCTTAATGATAATCGCACTTTTGGGCACCCTAAAATATTTTGCCAAGCCCTCAAGGACTGCCTCGTTGGCCTTACCCTCCACCGGAGGCGCCGCCACCCAAACAGCCAACGACCCATCCGCCATTTTCTCAACCTTGCTGACTTTTGAACGCGGTTTAACTTGAACCCAATATTTCATGAACGTACTTTCTTAAGGGCACCTCTATAAACCAGATTTAGCTTACCAATAAGATTAATTTTTTAAAATTTTGCATAAAATCTCGTTTTTATTCTTTAAACCACCATAATTTGTATCCTTAATTCACCTTTGCGTAATTTCTCATCCCCTCTCCC
>JACPFA010000017.1 GCA_016183235.1 Deltaproteobacteria bacterium | reverse complement strand
GATGGCCTCCTTTGCTTAAGTGTTGTTGCAACAAACCATTTTGTTGCACTCTCTTATTGGGCTAACCAGCGCCCGGTGGCAAGTGCTGAGGTCATCCATATCTTCTAATGGAGTTAGCCGTCACGGAATCCTTCCGCGTTCCCGCCGCAACGGCGGGCCTCGGCTTTCCATGACGGCTAACTCGCATTGGGGGCCCCGGCGATTCCGCGATGGGTCGAAAAAGCTAACTCAACGGCAAAGTCGCTTAACTCTCTTTTTATATAATCCCAAATATTTGCAGAGAAGTCTTTTCAAGGTTAGGAGAGGCCAAGGGAGAGCCTTTCAGCGCAGGAGGTCGGCCGTAAGAGGGCTAAAAAATTCTATTGTTTTTTTGAATTAGAGGACGACAGAGGAGTACTCTAATTCAACTAAAAACAAAGAATTTTTTAGTCCGACTAGGCCGACCGGGCGCGGGCTCTCCATTGGCCTCTCCTAACCTTGAAAAGACGTGGGGGAATGTGCAAATGAATTGAAGAATGAAAAAGAAGATTGCCACGCTCGCCAACGGGGCTCGCTCGCAATGACAGAGAACATTACTGGGTCCCCGCCTTCGCGGGGATGACATCTTTATCTTGATTTTAAGCCACTTATCCCCATAGAATACCTCATGGCATCTAATGCAAACTCACTTCCGAAAGTCGTTGCCGTCACCGGCAGTGGCTTCAAAGCCACTAACATTTTACAGCGACTCGATCGCAACCGCTCGATTCACAAAGTTATCTCGCTATACTACAAAACTCCAAAACTCCGTTTGAGTCGTACTAAATATATCCATTTAGATCTGACCGAAGAATTGGCCGATGCCAAACTTGCCGAAATTTTAAAAAAAGAAAAAGTCGACACCTTGATTCATACCGCCTTTCCCATCACACCACCCCGAAATTTATCTTTTGCCCATGAACTCATTTCGGTGGGGAGCATGTATGTTTGCAATGCAGCCTCGGCGGCCAAAGTAAAAAAACTAATTTTAACGTCTACCACCGATGTCTATGGCCCCTTTGCCGACAATCCCAATTATCTAACCGAAAAACATCCGGCCCGTGCTTTTCGCAAAAATAGTTTTCTTAAAGATAAATGTGATGCCGAAAATGGTTTTTTGCGCTTTGCTCGCAAGCACCCCAAAACTATTGTTACCATCCTGCGACCTTGCACTATCATGGGCCCCACGGTCGATAGTTTTAAAACCGCTTATTATAATCTGCCTATTATTCCCACAGTGATGGGATATGACCCCCTCATGCAATTTGTTCACGAAGACGATTTGTTTCGCTCGGTAGAATTGGCTGTTTATCAAGATTGGCCGGGAATTTACAATATTGTAGGCCAAGGGGTATTGCCGTTATCTAAGGTGATTGAATTAACCGGAAAGTACCGCATCCCTTTGAGCATGATCGGGCTCAAGGCCTTTGTGCAGACACTTTGGTTTTTAGATATCTTGCCTGCCCCAGCGAGCTATATTGATTTTCTCAAATACATCTGTGTAGCAGCCGGTGACAAGGCTGAACAAGAAATGGGTTTTGTCGCCAAATATACGACCCGAGAGGCCTTCTTATCTTTTATAGGCGCTGAACGGCTGCGTCGCGTTCACCTGGTGGAGGCTTAAAAACTTATGGCAAAGACTAAAAGTTTTAATCCAAAACTAAGACTCATTAACTTTAATGCCTCGCCTGCTGAAGCAACATCTCAGCCTGCTAAAAGTTTAGAAGAACAGATTCGCGAAGGTGAAACTAAATTACTTAAAAAATTAGACCAGATTGAAAATAAATTATCGAAGGTGGGCAGCAAAAAGCATCCGGCCGATGCCAAGGCGTTGCAACAAGAATTGAAGGCACTCCGCGAAGAAATTGCCAAACTGTCTACCGGCTCTGAACCCATAAAACCAAAAAATATATTGGCCACTCACCATGTTGCTTCGGATTTTAGGTCTCAACTCAGCCGTGCCCTCTTTCGCCGTATCTTGGGTTATCGCAAACTCAAATCAGAAAAAATTTTACAAGCCAACGATATTAATCTTAACCCTGCTACCGAAGAAGTTGACGAATTTGGCCGAGATTATAAATTTGAAGCCAAAATAAAACCTATCTCTGACTTTTTTTATTATAAATATTGGCGCGTCTCAACCCACGGAGTTGAAAATGTCCCGCACAAAGGCAGAGCTTTACTAGTGGCCAACCACAGCGGCACGCTTCCCTTTGACGGCCCCATGATTCGCTTGGCTGTGAACAACGACCACCCCGCCCGTCGCGCCGCACGATTTTTAGTAGAAGATTTTGTTTATTATTTACCGTTTGTGGGAACGTTTATGTATCGCGTCGGTGGCGTGCGAGCCTCGCAAGATAACGCCGAACGGCTGCTCAATAAAGATCACCTCGTGGCGGTTTTTCCTGAAGGTCAAAAAGGGATCGGCAAACTTTTTAACAAACGTTATCAATTGCAACGCTTCGGCCGTGGTGGTTTTATTAAGCTTGCCATTCGCACCAACACTCCAATCATTCCGGTAGCCGTGGTCGGCGCTGAAGAAACTCATCCCCTGCTTTATAAAGCCAGCTTCTTGGCCAAGCCTTTTGGTATTCCGTATGTCCCGATTACCCCCACCATGCCATGGTTTGGCCCCTTGGGATTTTTTGGCCTACCCACCAAATGGACTATTTATTTTGGCAAACCCATCAATGTCGCCCAATACGGCAAAAAGGCCTTAGACGATGATCTGCTCATTCATAAACTTTCTGAACAGGTGCGCCACACCATTCAAGAGATGTTAGTCGACGGCCTCAAACGCCGCAAATCCATATTTTTTGGATAATGACACTGTCATTCCTGCGAAGCATGCCCTCGACCCCGATCGGGGGGCAGGAATTCATAACATTGTAACTACTTCTTATGCAGCTTAATCTCGGCACCAAAGATCGCATGATTAAGATCTTCCGGAAGGGCTGGAAAGGTGGTTTGCTCGAGTTCAACCGCAAGCACAAGAGTGATATCATTGGCACCGCTCAAAGGCGAACCTGTTAATGCTAGATGTCCGCCCTCGGTCGTCAAATCTACTGATTTAGAAGTAAGTGTAACCCCATCAATCGTAGCAATCGCCGGGATATCTAAGATAAGCCCCGGAATTTCTAAATCCACTCCATCAAAAGTCCCTTCATATTCACCCACCAACAAATCAACTTTTAATTCTGACAAGGCTTGCCCTGGGGGCAAGGGGATTGCAACCGTAGGCCAACCTTCTTCGGTCATTTTAGCTGTGCCTTTTTGTTCATTTAACTCGAATGAGAAATTCCCCTCCACAGCCTCCGCACCTAATTTTGTTTTATTATTGTTACTACCAAAAGAGGCCTCATGAATCATATAGGTTGTCATATCAATGACCTCAAACTCGCTTCCACTGCTTTGCCCACAACCAGGCAAAGATTTTTCGGCTGTGCCATTTAGCTTCAACTGAAGAATGCCCAATTTTGGCCCATTTAAAACGATATCGAGATAAGTCACATGAGTGTCGGGTGAAAAAGTAACCTTACGAGGTTTATAAGTTACCGTAACTTCCATCGTACCACCGGGTGGGATGATAATCTCATTGGCAATATCCCCCATCGACTTATATTCCACCCCATTCGAAACAACCTTGCTGATTTTATAAAATTTGTCTTTGTTGGTCCCTAGCTCAAACATCACAGCCTGAATTCGCTGGGGTTCTTGCATATTGTCGTTGCGAACCATAAGGGTTTGATCTTGCGGCAAACAGGCAAAGGTTTGATAATTTACCTGGCCAATCAAGCCACCCACTTGATTCGTCGAACTTTCACAAGCAACTAAAGCAAGCAACAATAGCACCCACATTGTCATCCCGGGCTTGCCTGCCCCGGACCCCGATCCGGGGACCCCGGATCTAAGTCCGGGGCAGGCCCGGGATCCATGATGATAAAATGATTTTTTTAAATTCATAGCTCCCCTGTGGGCCCCTAAAACCCTTTTAATCCCTAAGTAATTCTCGTGTTGTCCCTACAAAAGTTGCGCAAGGAAATTTCTGCATTGCGTCATTAATAGAAATTTAGCTTCCTATAGGGGACTTACTTCGTCTATAATTTTATTGAGGGCATGGGGAGAAGAAATGTCGCAAAAGGCCATTTTCACATTTTTAGCTTTTATTCTCGGACTGGGGGTTTTTCTCCTAAGTCCTTCCCTTTATGCTGAAGAAAAGCGCTTAGGGATGGAGTTTGCCGAAAATCTTCAAATCGTCGTCAATATTCCCGCCACCAAAATGACCGTTTACAAAAATGGAAAACCCATCAGACATTTTAAAGTCGCGGTAGGAGCGCCGGCTTTCCCCACTCCCGTCACTAAGTTCCATTTTAAACAAATCATTTGGAACCCAGGTTGGAACCCTCCCGATAGCCCTTGGGCAAAAAATGCCAAGCCCGAACCCCCTGGCCCCAACAATCCTTTAGGCCCAGTCAAATTACCCATGCAACAAGCAGTCCTCATCCACGGCACCAGCAAACCTTGGAGCATTGGCCATCCGGCAAGTCATGGTTGCATTCGCATGAATAGCAAAGATGCGATCGAATTGGGAACTTTTTTGCAAACAGAATTGTTGCCTAATGAAAATAATACCTGGGAAAACAAATACAGCAAAACTCGTTGGCAAACCGTGGTCAAAAATCTGCCCAAGGCCGTTCGCGTGCGAACTATCTACGAACCCTTTGAACTCTATAAAACAGAGCTCACTCTTCACCCTAATTTCTATGGTCGCAAAGAAGAACTTTTAAATGCCATTGTTGAACATCTATTGGCCCAAGGAGTTTACACCGCACCCTTGGATTTAGAAAAAATTAAAAACTTGCGAGCAACAATTAAAACCAACGGAGCGATTGTAGCGTTAGAAGATTTGTTTTATGGTACACCCGATGTTGTCGCCCTTAACTTTTCTTTGGATCCGATTTGTCAGGTGCAAAACGATGTGGCTGGCGATCCTACTCTTGTTGCCAGCTCCGCTATGGAGTCAAACTTCTAATTGGCCCACGGGGGATGGCACCCTCAATTTGTTTAATTACCACCTCAATGAATTCAGCCAAGTTACCTTTCGAGATAAAAAGAGCTATCGGTTAGATGGCATCAACAAGGCCAATCATTTACTGCGTTCCCGCGATAACGGCCAACCTATTAACATTGAACCACGTTTATTAGACCTACTCGATCATCTCCAAGATCATTTTGGCGCCGATACGGTCGAAATTATTTCGGGCTATCGCAGCCCTGAGCTCAATGAAAATCTACTTAAAACGGGCCACAAGGTAAGCCCGCAAAGTTTACATATGCAAGGTAAAGCCATCGATATTCATATCGATGAGATTCGTGAAGAAACCCTGCGGGATTATTTGCTGAAATTAAAATTAGGCGGCGTTGGTTATTATGGTAGTTTAGATTTTGTGCACGTGGATGTGGGGCCCTTTCGCACCTGGTCTGATGCCTTACCGAACGAACGTAAATTGATTGGGGTCTTAAACCCTAAGGCCAGGTTACAAATTCAAACCGATAAAAACGAATACGTTGGAAATTCCATCCCCGCCATCTTACTCACACTGAAACTACCCCTTACCAGTGACCTCAAAGCGCTTTCACCCTTACGTCTACAACATTTTCACCGTGGGAAATGGATAGACCATCAAGATAAGCTTGCTGTAACATGGAGTGGAATCACCGGAACAGGTTCGATGCAAATTGCCCGCTTTTCCTTAAAACCAACCTCATATGGTAAGCTCCGTTTGGTCTTCTTTGACCAAGAAAAACCCAGCGAATTGCTTTCTTCCAATGAATTTTATCTCAAAAAAGAATACCGGTGGGTTAGAAATGAAGCCCCGCACCATACTGAGCTACGGGCCCAAATTCAATAACACTTGAGGGTTGATCAAAATTATTTTTAGGCAATGCCATGGCCCCACCACCTAAATGTAACGACAATCTGTCAAATGGCCTATAACTCAATAACACCACCCCTATTCCGCCAAAACCAGCAGAACTATAATCCTTTACATTGGGAATAGGTTCTTGCAAACTAGTGCGGTCGTATGTCCCCCTAAACAAGGCATAACCGGCTTGTATTTTAACATTAAAGCCAAATTTTTCAGATAATGCATGGTACCAATAGATAGAACCATGAGGTAAAATTAAACGTTCGGATCTACCTGCTTCCAATATTCCGTCACCGGTAATAATGTCCTCGTTAATAATACCCACCCCAACTGTAACTCCTGCTCCAAGCTCAATACGATTTGTCTTATCTTCAACAACAGGGGTGGTTGCTTCTAGATCAAAGCCACCTTCAAGCCCCCTACGAATAGCACTGAAAAACCCCGACACATAGGTTGAGAACCCAGTCATATCGACTCCCTTCCCCCATTTTGATTGATGGGAGAATTATCGTAATAAAAGCCAAATAGTTGTGGGTAAATATTTATTATAATAATATTTATAATATTTATATTTATAGCCGCTTATCTTCAGATGGTAGAGGAGATTCTTCAATGCGATTGGAAGGAAAAGAAGCCTTATTCTTCAACACCCTCCATTGGAAATCCCGAATGGGTTATAGAAAAGACAAAAGAACTTAAACAACAACGATCTCTTCAACAAGCCACCTGGAAGTTAAAATTCAAAGAAAAATTTGGGTGAGTTAAAAAACTCTATTTCTAAAAATGGCCTTTGAGATAGAAAAGCTAGGGACCTTTTTACCTTCATTTTGGAAATCCAAACTAATTTAGGCACAAATCCAGTCTAAACCCTTTCAGAAGGCTGCAAGCTTAAAGCACAGCTCTGTTAAATTTTACCGGTTATTATCCATTCGTGGCATTTTGCCCCAAAATTCGTGTCGAGTAGGGATGTTCCTTCGTCATGAATTTACTTCGTCATGAATTTAAAAATAAAATAATAAAAAATAAAAACGATAGCCAAGAGCAAAGAACCTGAATATATTTTAGGGCAGGAATTGTTATTTTATTAATGGCGTTCGACATTGTCAGCCTTTCAAAGGCTAACCGGTCGGTGCAAGTTGAAACTCAATCAGGTCGCGAGCAGCGTCATTTCGGCACACGCGGTTCTAAAAGCGTCCATCTGGGGGCACGTTTGAGTGAGCCAATAAGACGATTTTCGAACTAGGAAATCGCTTTGATATCAGTTTGTTTTGCGAATTTCTGAGCTTGGTGGATTTTTCGAGAGGTCAAACGGACGGCTTTTGAACCATCAACGCTTAAAGTGTTAGACTTAGACGGGGTTTGTGCATGAAAGATAGATTGTTTTTATTTATCAATCTCTTACTTTCCCTCTACGCTCTTCTCTCCCTATTTGAAAAATCAGAGAACAATATTTTTCTTTGGATTTTATTCTCAGTAATACTCGGGGTTTCCATTTTTGCGCTCATTATGCAGCGCTTTAGAAATTGTATGCTGAAGGTACAAGCTATCCTAGCAGGCATTTTTGCTATTATCATATTATCGATTACAATTGCAGTGTTGGCTATGAATAGTTTGGATGGCCTTGGAAGTTCTACCTATGGTGAATCTGGGAAAATATTTGCACAAATTACACTTTTGGCATTTTCAGTGCAGGTACTATTATTAGTTTATTTGGTTTACTTTTCTAAAACAATTTTATTGAAAAACATCACAAATCGTTTCAAGTGGCTTCATAAAATCCATTGGTATGTTCTTAGTATTGTGACTATTTGTGGGTTGCCGGTTATCACATCATTGGCGAAACAAATTTACTATTATGATCCTAATAATGAGCGCCTATATTCTGTAATGGCAATGATCCACAACGAAGATAAGCGTTCTCAAGCTATACAAGAACTAGGCTTGATGATTGAGAATGATCCAGAGAATTACTTCTATTATCGATTGCGGGCAGATGCAAAGCTTCAAAATGGCAATATGGAAGATGCCTTAATTGATTTAAAGACGGCAATCGAAAAAGCAAATGGGCAGAAGGAAGATGTGCCTTATAGTTTGTATGAGGATATCGGCATCATCTACATTCAACAATCAGAAACAGATAAGGCTATGTTTCATCTGGGAACAGCCATTGACCTGTGTAAGAAAACATACAGGCATTTTGGTTATTGTAAAAGGAGCCTGCATCTTCGCGGTAAACTTTATTTTTTCAACAAAGATTACCCTAACTCCACACAAGATTTCGAACTCTATCTGAAAACTCCTCAACCAAAAGATCTCATCGAAGATGCTGATGAAGTTTTGGATACACATATCATGCTAGCAGAATCGTATCATGCAATGGGAAAACAAAGTAAGAGCTATGACATACTCAGAGCTTTTGCCAACTCTCTATTGAAAGAAAAGCCAACATCGGATCACCTACATGCAATTAGCTTGATTGATAAGAAAATAAGGGAATTGTCAGATAATGCACATTCAATCATTAAGGACCTTATTGAAGAGGGTGTAATTATGGAACTAAAATAATATGAAAAAGTGAAATAATGGTAATGCTTCAGTTACGGGTGGACAAGAGGCATTTTTGAGGGAATGACGCGAGCCTGTGGATAAGGGGATCCTTAAAATCCCCTTATCCACAGGCTTTCGAGTATCTGCGCACCCATTTGTCTAAAGTACTTTTGCCCATCCCTAGGTCTAAAGCCGCATCCTTTACCCTCATTTGTTGCTTTGTTTATCAGAAACGCGCCGACCGCGCTTCCCAAACAACCCCCTAAATATGGTTTTTTAATTCTTTAAAAAGATAACATTTGCAAGACCCTCAAAATGAGGATCTCCACTTACCACCCATGCTTTGAGTGAAAGCGCTGTTTCATAGATAATAGCATCCATAAGCCCAAATTTAGGGCGGGTTTCGCGCATCTTTTGCCGGGTGATCCCTGCTCTTTTGGCAATTTCAGGCGTTAAATCAATTAAGGGAGCTTTCATTTCAATAAAAGAATAATCTCTTTCCCAAGAAGAAATCTTTTGTCTGGCATAATAAGCTGATAACTCCGCAATAACCACGATCGGAGTAAAGCCCTGCCCTTCTTCAATATAAGAGGCAGCCTGTTCTCCTTGCGAAGAACCTCGAAAATATTCAACCCAAGCAAAGGAATCAATAATGTAACTAGTCTTCTTCGTCATGAGAAAAAAGATGATCTTGTTCACTAAAAGAAGGAAGATGAGAATGCGCGCCTAAAAGAGAAGAAACGGGTTCTACTTTTTTAGAAATCAGCTTACGAATGATCTCATCGTAGGTTTTTACCTTAAATTTTGTTTTAAGCCGCTTTAAAAGTAAAAGCGTTTTGTTCTCAATTTGGATCGTTGTTGGCATAATATCTTTCCTATATTCTATAGAAATATACACTATAGACTATAGATTTGTCAAGGGCTACACACCCAGGTGGTAAGATACCGGCTACCGCCGGTCACTTTTTCTAAAATCCCTATTTTGGTCCGTATACTGCTTGTATACAGAAAAATCAAGCCTTGGGCAAGTTTCCCGAAACTTTTTAGATGGAACAACGAAGCCAGCAGCAGAGTTCTATCTTAACTCATTTTGACTTTAGCTGTGGGTCATACATGACTACTATCTATTCACCTGTCGCAGTATTGGGGACCTGTCGGAATGGCAATACTATTGCTCTTGTTGAAGACGAACAAGGATTACAGTACCAAGTAACCGTTGATCTCAATGCCCATGACAACACTCCACAACCAAGAATTATATTTGATGGCAATAAATCTGAAATAGTTTCCGGAAAGTTCGTGCGTGAACACAATGCCCTTCCCCGCCATGAGTTAATGGAGGCATCAAAAAAGGCATCCATGTGCACTGATATAACCTTGCCATCTGTTCATGAAGAAAGAAATACAACAATAATCCCAATTGACAGCGGTTCGGAAGAAACACGCAAGGCCGCCGATGAAATGGTCAAACTGATCAAAGAAGGCCCCTTATCAAAAATCAAAAACGCTTCCTTCACATCAGAGAGTCAATTTCGAGATGAGGTATCAGCGTCTTATTATAAGTTAATCTCTGGCACCCAGAAAAGACAGTTAAATCCGAGAAAAAAGGTTGACCTCATTGCCACCGAAATGTGGGACAACGGTTATCATAAACATGCCAACCTTCTAAGACTGACCCAATATTTTTTGAAAGCATGTGGAATCAAGAAAAATGAAGCTTGTCTGAATTCCAAAGTTCCCTATTTGAACTACGTTTTTCTCCCAAAAGGAACAATTGTTCATGAACTCCATGATAATACCTCCCTCCGAAAAATAACCCCTGGAGAAAATCTCACATTTGATGGAATCGAGTATGCGCGTGGCACAGAATTAGAATTATATGACTTCGGTTATGTAAAACATGGCACCTTGGCCTTAAATGTAACCATACACAGTATCGAATCAAATGCTCGTACAGCTATTATCCGATATGGCAGAACCTCAGTCGCTCCCATATTCAGTGCTGAATTCCAACAAGGAACAGAAATTTTTTTTAATGATGAATTCAGGGTTGAACGCGGAACCTTGAACAATGATCAGTGGATCGGAGGCATTGAATTTCAAGGTGGGTCTGAAATCAAAGTCATGCGGGGACTTATGGCTGAGTACTTCTTCGGAACCCTGGCCAAAGATCAGACCATCCAAGGAATCAAATATAAAGGGCAAACAGTAATCAAGGTAAATCTAGAAGCAAATCCGGGGGATTTAGAAAAAAAATTTCGAGTAATCGGTGGAGTTTTGGCAGAAGATACAACAACCCCAGAAGGAATCATCTTCAAAGGTGGAACCCTTTTTTTTCCTCACGGAGATGTGCAAATCAAAAAAGATACTATAGAGGAATATGATGGTAGAATAGGCACATTGGAAAGGGATCAACGTACCCGTGAAACAGGCAGATTTGTATTCAAAGGAGGAACAATATTTGCAACCGAAACTTATCGTTGTGGATGGTTGAGTACGTGCGAAAAGTTTCACGGTACATTGGCCGAGAGTCAAACAGTTCAAGGCAAACAATATCAAGAAGGAACTAAAGTGATAGTGAAATGGAAAAACCATGAAGAATGGGCTTTGAAATTAGTAGGAAATGATGGATTTATTGATAGTATCATGCACGGAGCCTTTGCCTTTTTTCACGTTGGCAAACTTCGCCAAACAGAAAAATTGAAATTCGAGATACGATTTAATGATTAATGATAAATCAAAGTGTTCCTTCGTCATGGGTTTTTACAACCCAGCCATATCGACTCCCTTCCCCCATTTTGATTGATGGGAGAATTATCGTAATAAAAGCCAAATAGTTGCGGGTAAAATAAAAATTATGTATTGATTTTATATATGATATCATATATAAAAAATATAATGCTTAGCACACTTATTACACAACTCAACCATGATTGTATTGAACATGGTTACCGAAGAAAAAAGTGGTGGGCAGATCAATTGAAGATACCTCCGCTTACCCTTTCCCACTGGTTAGCGGGGCGTCAATTACCGTCAGGCGAACATGCACTAAAAATTTCATCTCTTCTCAATCAAAATCGGACTGATAAAAAAACAGAAAAATGGGTGCAATATTTATGGGATTGCTACTACAAACATCAGCCCTTACTAACTAAACTTCTCCCTGACATCATTCTCAACGTACTTTCTAAAAGCACGTTGGACTCACGAATCTTGGCTCTACTTTCTTATTTTGTAAAAAAATATTCCCCTAATTTCGAAATACCGGTAGATCTGAATCTCAAAAATCGTCTGGGTTGGCTTTTAGAAAGTTCCGAAAAGAAAGTCACTTTCAAGCCAATAAAGTCAGTTCCCAATCAATTAGTATTAAACCTCCCTCTTAGTGATACGGCTAAAAAATTTCTTCGCCGTTACCAAACATCCATTGGCAAAAAATGGAAGATCTATGATTGTCCCTTGGCTAAATTAAGAGCCTCTTTTCTATGACCGCACATCTGGATAACATTTTAGCCTTTTTGAAAGAATTAGATGAACAATGTAAGTTTAACCATCCAGTTGATCTTTATTTGATAGGAGGTGGTGCCATCACCCTAGCCTATGATCCACAAAACAGAACCGCTGATCTAGATTTTATTGATCCTCCTGATAACATCGCCAGAAAAGGAAATGAAAATTCTGAACTTGCAAAGAAATATCATGTGTATATTTCGTCATTACCAGAAATCGTCTTCAGCGTGCCTGGGGACTGGCGAAGCAAATCAAAAAAATTATCGTTAAAGTTAAAAAATCTTTGTGTCTTTATTCCCTGTGTTGAAGATATTGTCCTTGGCAAATTATCTAGAATGGAACCAAAAGATTTCGAGGACATTATTGCCATCACTCAAAGAAAACTATTGAATCCAAAATCTTTATTAGAACGCTTAAAACAAAACTTAAAAGAATTTAAAAAAACAGAATATCGTAATAATGCCCTTCTTCTGTTTAATGAAATTTTTGGATTAAAACTCAGCTTCGGCCAAGGGACTCTTAAACTCAGCAAAAGATAACTTTACGCACCCAAATGACGCGAGATGACGATGCGTTGGACTTCGCTGGAGCCTTCGCCGATTTCTAAGAGTTTATGGTCGCGGTAGAATTTGGCCACGGGGTATTCTTCCATCAAACCGTAGCCGCCGTGGATTTGCACGGCTTGGTCTACCACGCGACCCATGACTTCAGAACAATAAAGCTTGGCCATGGCGGCCTCTTTGGCAAAGGGCCGGCCTTGGTCTTTAAGCCAACAGGCCTTGTAAAGCAGATTGCGGGCGGCTTCAATTTCCATCGCCATGTCCGCCAATTTAAAGGCAATGGCTTGATGTTTAATAATAGGCAAACCAAAGGTCTTACGTTGTTTGGCATATTCTAATGCAGCCTCATAGGCCCCTTGTGCGCCCCCTAGCCCCATAGCGCCAATACCCAAACGACCGCTATCTAAGGTTTGTAGCATCTGTTGAAACCCGGCACCTTTGCGGCCCAATAAATTTTCTTCGGGTACAGTTACATTATCGAAATACAACTCCGAAGTGTTGGAAGCTCGCCACACCATTTTGTGATGCATCGTTTTGGCGGTAAAACCCGAGGTGCCTGCTTCAACAATGATACAACTAATCTCTTTACGATCGTCTTTTGTGCCAGTCACCGTTTGAGCCGTAACCCCTGCGGTAATTTTGGTTGAGGCATTGGTGATAAAAATTTTGCTACCGTTGATAACCCACTTGCCATTTTTTAATTCTGCGCGGGTTTTAGAACTCCCGGCATCACTGCCCGCTTCTGCTTCGGTCAAACCAAAGCCCCACAATTTTTTCCCCGCACATAAATCAGGCAGGTATTTTCGTTTCTGTTCCTCTGAACCAAAATGATAAATGGGCCCAATCCCCAACGAATTTTCTGCCGCCACCGTGGCCGCCTGGCTGGCATCAACCCTGGCCAATTCTTCTACCGCAATTACATAAGTTAAATAATCCACCCCCAAACCACCGTATTCTGGGCTCACCGTCATGCCAAACAGACCTAGCTCTCCCATTTTAGCCGTAAGGTCATAACTAAATTCTTCTTTTTCATCTAACCCATGACGAACTGGCTTAATCACCTCTTCGGCAAATTCTCTCACGGTGCGGCGCATAGCCTCTTGTTCAGGGGTCAGGTCAAAACTTAGCATATAAAAACCTCAAATTCAGAGCTTTAATTCTTCAGCAAGCCCTTTTTCTTCTAAAAATTTAGGATAAATTGCATAGGCAGGTTTGATTACGGGTAATAATTTTAAGATTTTTGGAATAGGCCCCTTGGCCGTAATTTCACGCCGGGTAAGGGCCGCGACCAGATTAACTTTGCCAAACCAAAATTTATGGGCGGTGTCAGCCTTCATCCCCATTTCTACTTCGGGTTTTGTTTCAGCATCATTAAAAGTAATTTGCACTTGTGGCCCACTGCAATTGATGGTGATGGTCAGATCGGGTTCACGATAGCTGAATTTAACAATAACTTTAGCGGCCAAAAGTTTGGGGCCAATTTCAGGATGCTGGGATAATTTTTGAAAAAAATCCCCCAACACCCCTTGCAATTGTTCAGACGATTTAAAATATCCCACTCATCACCTCCATCATTAAAGATTATTAAAAGGCTGCTTTGATTTTTTCTAAAACTCCAGCTAATTCAACTTCGCGTGGATTGTAAAAACTTGCCCCATCTTCCACCGCCACCTGAGCAATCGTTTCTAATTGTTCTTCTTTAACCCCGGCATCCCGTAAGCGCATGGGAATCCCTGCTGCCTCTGAAACTTTTTTGCGCAATTTAAAAATTTCTTCAATAGCGGATGCCGCTGAAGCTTTGCCAAACAAATTGGCCAAACTGGCATATTCATCTTCAACAACATGTAAATTATATTCCATCCCATAAGGCAAAAGGATTGAATTGGCCAAACCATGGGGCACATGCGCAATACCACCGGTGGCATGAGCCATGGCATGCACTACTCCAACCATAGCGTGATCAAAAGCAATGCCCGCCAGATTTGATGCAATCACCATCGCCGATCGCGCTTCTAAATTCTTACCATCGCAAATGGCCGCTTCTAAATTTTCTTTGATGAGCACAATGGCCTTTTTAGCCAAGGCATCGCTCATAGCATTTTTTTGCACGCTGGTGATGGCCTCTACCGCATGAGTCAAGGCATCCATGCCCGTCATGGCGGTTAATTTAGCCGGCATGCCTAAGGTAAGTTCAGGGTCCAAAATGGCAAGCCTTGGATAAAGATGATCGTCGGTAAAAGAAAGTTTACGAGAAGTGGCTTCATCATAAATAACCGCCGCACTCGTAACCTCACTACCGGTACCCGATGTCGTCGGAATAGCAACGAAGGGATTGAGTATTGAAGTAATGGTTTGAGCCCCGGAGTAATCATCCACCAGGCTTCCCCCTAGGGTAAATAGAATATTGGCCGCCTTGGCGGTATCCAACACGCTCCCACCACCTATAGCAATGATCCCTTCTGCATGCTGAGCATTGGCCGCTTTGGCGCAAGCCTCCACAACTTTCACCTCAGAATTGGGCGGCACTTGGTCAAAAATGCCCACCACTTCAAAGCCATTGGCGCTTATCCCATGGATAATGGGGTCTAACATCCCACTTTTATGGAGAAATGAATCGGTAATAATGAAATAGCGATTAACCCCTAAGGCCTGCAATTCGCTGCTAAAATCTTTTGCAATCCCCACTTCAAAAACGATTTTGGTAGGTAAGTAAAATTGGTAAAACTCGTGCATAGGGAACCATAAAATAAGCCTATTTCGCAGGCTTTGGCAAGCGGGCAATTTTATGCTTCTAAACTAGAGTCTTCTAAAAGCCGCGAACCATGGATAATGCGAAGAACATAGACAAAATTCTTGTGAATTCTAAAAATAGTTCTGTAATCTCCATAAATAAGCTGTCGATATTCAGCCTTTAATATTTCATTTTCTGGGATGAGAGAACAACGCCTTGGAAAATGTTCAAGGGTTTTCACCTGATGTTCAAGCTCGGCAATAAATTCTTGGGCTCGCATTGGGCTATCTTCTGCAATAAAGGTATAGATTGCTTCAACATCTCTTTCAGCCGATTGAGTGATGAGTACCTTAAATTTTATGGGCATGTTTGAATGCTTTTAGAAAACTTCGCATGGGGCGAGTTTGTTTGGAAGAAACATCTTCTTCTGCTTGCATCAGCAAGGTTGATAAATTGCTAGCTTTTAAATGCTTTTCATAGGTCTTGGCATCCATTAAAACTGCATCGGCTCGCCCATTCGTCGTTAAAATCATAGGCCGCCCGGTTTGTTGAACATGGTCAATCATTTCACGAGTTTTTCTTTTTAAATCGGTCACGGACCGAATATCTTCGGTGAGATGCAGGGTCATAAAATAGCTCCTATTAATGTGCTTAATTTAGCATCTTATTAGGTGTATTTTCAAGCTCATTTTTAACAGTGGTGGTTTATTGAAGCTGGAATCCAGTTATTTTAAATATTTCTGGATCCCCGTTTTCACGGGGATGACAGAGGAAAGGCATTTTTCAACAAACCCAGCGGGCAATGAAATGGTTAATAAATGGCAACTCTTTTGTAAAAAGGGCGATATTTAAAGCAAGTACGGGTGGGAGAATAGGGGAAAATAATGTTCATTTCAGCCATTTCTTATCTTGCAGGTCTTGAAGAGGCGTTTCAGGCAGTTAAGGCATATTGTAAAAACACTCCTAGTGCTGGGCTTTGTTCTGAAGATGTCCGCCGCTCTAACAATCTCCCTGAATTTTTAGTTAATACAAGCTCGGGGCTGGTAAAAGATTTTTTTAGCAAGGCTAGTGCCTTGCGAACAAAACTCATTGAACAATCTTTGCGGGCCCAAATTGCCAAAGGTGATCCCAAAATAAACTTACCCGATTTGAATATCGATTTTGGAAAATGCGATGGGACTGCCGCCTTGAATCAATACCTTCGCAACATAAGTTCCCCTTACCGAGTCGTGCTGAGCTTTAATGGTAAAAAACTTCAAGGGGTGATGGGCATGGCTGAATCCGAAGGCACAAAAAAAGTTGGAGCTCAAACAGTTGAAGAATTTGTCTTTGGAACAAATCCACAATTCTTCGCTTTAGAAGGCGACCCCATCGGGCACCTTGCCTTTAATAACTCACTCGATTCTGTTGCCTATTTTCCAGAACATATTCGAACCATCCTTGAAGACCGTCGCAGCTGGAATGCTTCAAGTATTGGGCTCGTGCGCTCAAATGTAGCACCGTGGTTGAAGCAGAAACATTTTGAAGCTTTGCAAGATTGTTTTGCCATGTATGGGGCTGCAGATAAAAATAAACGCATCCCCGACACCATGGTCAACGAGGCCTTAGAACTGGTTAAAGTTCATGAAGAAGGCCATTTTTTGATCGATCAACGCTGCTCACCCTTATACCGAACTTATTTATCGATGTTTGAAAATGGAAAAATATTTTTTACTTATATTGAAACGATTACTGATACTTACATTATGGACACCATTGCCGACGCCTATGAAGAAGACCCTGCGAAGGGCAAACGCCTCAATCTTTTGTGGATCGCTTGTAGGAGATCAGCAGAGAATCGAAATTCCCCTAATTTTTTTGGATCACTCGCAGCTGAACTTGTGCTACGCGATTTGCTTGGGGTGTACGAAGCAACACCGGAAGATTTACGTAACCTGGGGGCAAGTAGCAAACCAGCCTTTCTACGCAGTTTAGCCGAACATTTCCGCCATGATTTTGAAGCGCAGCTCCGTCAGGCGGCCCTTTCTGTCGTCATAACTCTTGCCACTCACATTAACGAATTTAGTCACCTTCCTTCTGAACCCAATACCTTACCCCGTGATGAAGAAAGCAGATCTCAACTCATTCAAGACACACTAGACATTTTAAAAACTCTTGCTGCTGAAAAGCATACCTGCGGTAATGCCCATTTCCAATTGCGAGTAGCTATTGCATTATTTGGGGCCGTCGCTCAGAAAGTAGGCCCTCAATGGAAACTCAGCGTAGAAGCCCTACTAGAAAGTTGGGGTGAAGGGCTCGTGGCAAGACTTCAATAACCTCTTGTCAAACCCCTAGGTTTCCTTATAATAATTGACAGGATGAAAAAAGATCAGCTTTCAAAACTTATGGAACGACTCAAACCACGATACCCAGGCCGATATGTGGGTATTGTTGATGGCCATGTTGTTGCTTCGGGAAAGGATCAACTAAAGGTTTTTAGAAAAGCCGAAAAAGGAATTGCTAAAGATAAAGAGATTAGTATTTTTTATATTCCTGCTAAATCAGACCTGCCGTTACTTTTAAAGATTCGATGATTTTCCCATACAAAAAACTAACCGATCAAACTTATGGGCCTGTCGTCCCCCTTCACCTGAAAGGTGAAACTCGGTGGGTTCAATTTAATACTTTTGTTGATACGGGAGCTGATTACAGCGTTTTTCATGGGGTAGTAGCTAGAATACTTGGTTTAGAAATAAAGACAGGTGAAAGAAAAATAGTGACAGTAGGAGATGGGGATCATATGGAAATTTATTTGCATACACTCGATGTGCGTTTTGCAAACAACATTTTCAAAGCAAAAATAGCTTTTTCGAGTGATTTTGGGGCAGGGTTTAATTTGATGGGGCGGGCTAGTTTTTTTCAAAGGTTTCGATTTTGTTTTAACGATAGGAATAGCACTCTACAAGTTACTAAACTATATTAAAATAACCGCTTACTTTAGACCTTCTTCGCTAACTTTTCCACTTCAGGCCAGTCGGTGAGGCGGGCTGGGAATTTGCCTGAAAAACAGGCGTCACAAAAATATTCGCCTTTGTATTTTTGAAAATAAAAAAGGCTTTCGCGCGAAAGGTAGGCTAGGCTGTCACAGCCTACAAACTTTCTTGTTTCTTCAATAGAGTGGCTAGCCGCAATGAGCTCTTTGCGATTAGGGGTGTCGATCCCAAAAAAACATGGCCATTGGGTGGGCGGGCTTGAAATACGAAAATGAATTTCTTTCGCGCCGGCATCATAGAGCATCTTCACGATCTTTTTAGAAGTGGTGCCCCGCACAATGGAGTCATCGACCAACACGATCTTTTTGCCTTGCACGAATTCGCGAACCGCATTGAGTTTGATTTTGACACCAAAGTGACGGATTTGATCCGTTGGCTCAATAAAAGTACGACCCACATAATGATTACGAATGAGCCCCAGCTCAAAAGGGGTCCCTGATTCCTCCGCAAAACCTAAGGCCGCTGGCACCCCAGAGTCGGGCACGGGCACGACAATGTCGGCTTTAACTGGGGCTTCTTTGGCCAATTGTCGGCCAAAACCTTTGCGAATCTCATAAACATTGCGGCCAAAAACCAAACTGTCGGGGCGGGCAAAATAAACATGTTCAAAAATGCAAAAGGCCTTTTTAACTTCGGGGAAAGGAAATAGTGATTTAACTTTATTTTTACTAAAAACCACCACCTCGCCTGGTTCTATTTCTCTGACAAATTTCCCTTCTACTAAATCTAAGGCGCAGGTTTCGCTAGCCACAATCGGGGACCCATTAATGTCACCCAAAGCCAGCGGGCGAAACCCATGCGGGTCTCTGGCCACAATCATTTTATCGGGCGTTAGAAAAATTAACGAAAAGGCACCTTCGATTTTTTTCAAGGCGTAGATGATGCGATCTTCTAAAGTTTTTTCACGGCTGGTGGCAATGAGATGCATAATGACTTCGGTATCCATGGTGGATTGAAAAATCGACCCATAGGCCTCAAACTCACCCCGCAATTTTAGGGCATTCACCAAGTTGCCATTGTGGGCCACGGCAATTTCACCTAAGGCGTAATTCACCAAAAAAGGTTGGGCATTTTTATAATGAGACCCACCGGCGGTTGAGTAACGAGTATGACCGATCGCTGCAGTACCAGGTAATTTATTGAGAACGGGCTCGGTGAAAATATCAGCGACCAGACCCATGCCACGATAATTATGCAACTCTTTACCATCGGCTGATATAATGCCCGCCGACTCTTGCCCTCGATGTTGCAAGGCATACAGCCCTAGATAGGCAATCTTTTGAGCTTCAGGATGATTATAAACCCCTACGATACCGCACATGCTAGGACACCCCTTTCAAAACCTGATCTCCAAATTTCTTTTACTTCACTTAACATCAAATCAAAATAGCTTCCCATTTTAATTTTGGCCCCACCCACTTTCCCTAATGCTTGCATGGGAATTTGAGCCACGTTTACTATCTGTTCAAAATCTTTTACTTGCACTGGAGCTACGCTAACAATGATAAGGCTCGGCCCTTCTCCAAAAAGTATTTGATCACCACGCCCTTGACCCTCGAGTGAAACCTCGAAACCTAAATCGCAACGACTTGTCAAAGCACATTCTGCCAACGCGATGCTTAAGCCACCATCCGACACATCGTGAGCTGAATTTAAAAGTTTTGCTTGATGAAGTTTCAACACTAAGTTTTGTAATTGCAACTCTTGCTTTAAATCAACTGGGCACGGGCAGCCTAAAGTTTTATTATGCACATATTTCAAAAATTCACTGCCACCTAAGTGGGCCTGTGGTTTACCCAACAAATAGATAACATCCCCAGCTTGTTTAAAACCAGTCGTTAAATAATGGTTGGAATCTTCCAATAAACCCACCATGCCTAAGGTAGGGGTGGGAAAAATCCCCCGCCCTTGCGTTTCATTATAAAAACTCACATTGCCACTGACGATGGGCGTGCCTAACACCTGACAAGCTTCCCCCATGCCTCGCAGGGCTTCTGCAAATTCCCACATGGTCTCGGGGCGCTCGGGGCTGGCAAAATTAAGGCAATCGGTCACCGCCAAGGGCTTGGCCCCACTACAAACTAGGTTGCGAGCCGCCTCGGCCACCGCAAGTTTTGCCCCAACGTATGGGTTTAAATAACAATAGCGACTATTGCAATCGGTGGTGATCGCCACTGCCTGTTTTAAACCCTTGATACGCAGCACCGCCGCATCAGAACCTGGCAACACTACCGTATTGGTCATCACCATATGATCATATTGCCGCCACACCCAATGCCTAGAACATAAATTGGGGCTAGAGAGCATTTGCAAAAAAACTTTTTCGTAATTTTTGGGTTCAGGGAATTCTTTTAAAATTTTTGCTTCACTATATTCTGCTAAAAATCCACGATTGGTTGGTTTTTTAAGAGGCCGTTCATAAACCGGCGCGCTAGCCACCAAGGGGGCAATAGGAAGTTTACCCACAGTTTCATGATTCATCTTTAAGGTCATGTTGCCATCATCTGTGACCCTACCTACGACTACCGCGTCAAGATCCCACTTTTTAAAAATATCAATGACCTTTTGTTCATAACCTTTTTTTGCCACCATCAACATGCGTTCTTGGGATTCGCTGAGCATCAGCTCATAAGCCGTCATACCCGTTTCGCGGGTGGGGACCATTGCCAAATTCAATTCAATCCCACTACCTGCTCGGCTAGCCATTTCAAAAGAACTACTGGTAAGCCCGGCCGCCCCCATATCTTGAATCCCCACCAGATAATCGTGCGACATGACTTCTAAACAAGCCTCTAACAGCAATTTTTCAACAAAGGGGTCCCCCACTTGCACGGTGGGGCGTTTCTCTTCGCTCTTTTCATCAAACTCACTACTTGCCATGGTGGCCCCGTGAATACCATCCCGGCCGGTTTTGCTACCCACATACAAAACTGGGTTCCCCGCTCCACTGGCCACGCCTTTAAAAATGCGATCGGCCCGAATCAAACCCACGGTCATGGCATTCACTAAAATATTTCCATTAAAACATTCATCGAAAAAAACTTCGCCTCCCACCGTCGGCACACCCATACAATTGCCATAACCCGCAATGCCAGCAACCACACCATTCACCAGGCTTTTAGTTTTAGGGTGCGAAGGCATACCAAAACGCAATGAATTTAAATTAGCAATAGGCCGTGCCCCCATGGTGAACACATCGCGCAAAATTCCCCCTACTCCGGTGGCAGCGCCTTGATAGGGCTCAATAAACGAAGGGTGATTATGGGATTCCATTTTAAAAGCCAGCGCCCAACCATCACCAATATCAACCACACCCGCATTTTCACCCGGGCCTTGAATCACCTGCGGCCCCTCGGTGGGTAATTTTTTGAGATAAATTTTAGAGCTTTTGTAGCTACAATGCTCACTCCACATCACCGAAAAAATCCCCAACTCCACCCGATTGGGCTCCCGCCCCAAGATTTGAAGAATCTTTTGATATTCTTCCGAGGTCAAGCCATGCTGCATAATTATTTCAGGAGTTATGTTTTTCATATTTATAAGAAGTCTTTTCGAAGCCGGCAGAGGCTACTCGAAACCCCTTTGCTCGGGGTTGAGAGAGCCTCTGCCGGCTTCGAAAAGACGTGGCACTTATCATTTAACTCAATAAAGACTCAAAAACTTTTATCCCGTCCACACTACCTAAAATACTTTCACTCACCCGCTCAGGATGCGGCATCATCCCCACCACATTCCCCTGCTCATTCTTAATCCCCGCAATGTTATTCAACGCCCCATTGGGATTAGATTCTGCCGTGGCCTCCCCCGTGGCATTCACATAACGAAACACCACTTGGTCATTGTCTTCAAGCCGTTTCAAGCCTTCAGCTTCAATAAAATAATTCCCCTCCATATGGGCAATGGGAATTTGTAAAACTTGGCCGACTTGATAGGATTTGGAAAATTGCGAATGCTTTGTTTCGACGCGAAGATAAGGGGTGTCACAAATAAATTTTAAACTTTTATTGCGCATCAACACCCCCGGCAATAATTTTGATTCGGTCAAAATTTGAAAACCGTTACAAATCCCCAACACCGACCCCCCAAGCTCAGCAAAACGTCGCACCTCTGCCATAATAGGAGAAAAATTAGCAATCGCCCCACAACGTAAATAATCCCCATAAGAAAACCCCCCCGGCAACACCACCGCCTGCACCCCTTGCAAATCATGATCTTTATGCCACAAAAACACTGTTTCAACTTTGAGGATTTGGCTCAAAACATAATAACAATCATAATCACAATTAGACCCAGGAAAGACTACAACACCAATTTTCATAAAAAACAACTGTCATTGCGAGCCATAGCGAAGCAATCTTCCTTTTTATAATATTGAAGATTGCTTCGGCTTTGCCTCGCAATGACAGTCTTATTCAATTTCAATTTTAAAATTTTCAATAATCGTATTCGCCAACAATTCACTCGAAAGTTTCTTAAGCCTAGCCTCATCGACTTGCTTAAGCGTGATTTCAAAAACCTTCCCCACTCGAATATCTTGAACCTCTTCAAAACCCAAAGCATGAGCGGCATGTAACACCGCATTGCCTTGCGGATCCAACACCCCGGTTTTTAACGTCACATAAACCTTGGCCTTCACATCGCACCCCCACATACGGTGGCATAAACACGTTGATAGGCCTCTTCAATTTTGCCTAAATCACGACGAAACCGGTCTTTATCGAGTTTTTCTTTGGTCTGGCTATCCCAGAGCCGGCAACCATCGGGAGTAATTTCATCACCCAACAACACCTGGCCTTTATGTCGGCCAAACTCGAGTTTATAGTCAACCAAGTCGATCCCGTGATCTTTAAAGTATTGCTTTAAGATTTGATTAACTCGAAAGGCCTCGCGTTTTAAGATGGCAATCTCATCGGCCGTGGCCCACTTGAATAATAAAATATGCTGTTCTGCAATCATGGGATCATCCAAAGGGTCGCTTTTATAAAAAAACTCTAACAAGGGTTCGGGTAATTCCACACCCTCTTCAATCCCCAGGCGCTTACTGAGCGAACCAGCCACCACATTACGCACCACCACCTCTACCGGAATGATCTCTAGTTTTTTAACCGCCATTTCTCGTTCTGATAAATATTTTACGAAATGCGTCTTCACCCCCTTGGCTTCGAGCATTTGGAAAATCGCACTGGCAATTTTATTATTGTAGATACCTTTGTTGTGAATCGTCCCCTTTTTTTTGGCATTAAAGGCGGTGGCATCGTCTTTATAATAAAGAATGTTAATATCTGGGTCATTGGAGGCATAAACAATTTTGGATTTGCCTTCGTATAACTTTTCTTTTTTTTCAAACATAAGTCACCTATTCTTTGAAAACCCTTTTAAAAATCGTGGCCACTTGTTGGGTGTGATAACTATAATCAAACAGTTCTGCTAATTGTTTGGAATTTAATTTTCCTTTTACTCGACTATCCTTATTTAAATAATCTTGTAAATGACCACCCTCATCCCATACCTTCATGGCATTATCTTGCACCACTCGATAAGCCTCTTCACGGCTCAAGCCCGCTTCAATCAAAGCTAACAAAACTCGCTGACTAAAAACTACCCCACCTAACTTCTCTAAATTTTTCTTCATGTTCTCGGGATAAACGATGAGTTTGGCCAAAATCTCCGTCATACGAACTAGCATAAAATCGACTAAAATAGTCGCATCGGGCGCTGCCACCCGTTCAACACTGCTATGCGAGATATCGCGCTCATGCCACAGCGCTATATCTTCTAAAGCCGCGACCGCATAACCTCGCACCAGCCTTGCCAAACCACACAAATTCTCTGACAAAATAGGATTCTTTTTATGGGGCATGGCCGAGCTGCCCTTTTGCCCCGGGCTAAAATATTCACAAGCCTCTAAAACCTCGGTACGTTGCAGGTGACGAATTTCAGTAGCAAACTTTTCAATAGAACCAGCCATGCCGGCCAACACTGAAAAATAAAAGGCATGGCGGTCGCGCTGCACAATTTGATTAGAAACAGGCGCGGCCTTTAATCCCAATTTTTTCATCACATAAGTTTCGATAGCGGGAGGAATATTGGCAAAGGTACCCACCGCCCCCGAAATTTTCCCGTAAGCAATTTGCTCTAAGGCTAAATTCAACCGCTCTTGATGCCGCCGGATTTCATCGTACCAAATAGCCAGCTTCAACCCAAAGGTAATGGGCTCGGCATGAATGCCGTGGGAGCGCCCCATTTGCAAAGTGTCTTTAAATTCATGCGCACGCTTTTTCAAAACTTCTGCCAGCCCCTCTAAACCCTTTTGAATGAGTAACCCTGCTTCTTTGAGTTGCAAGGCCAAGGCCGTATCTAAAACGTCAGAACTGGTAAGCCCCATGTGAATAAAGCGCCCGGCATCGCCCACATTTTCGGCCACACAACTCACAAAAGCAATCACATCATGCTTAACTTCTTTTTCCAGCTCATCAATACGAGCTATCGAAAATTTAGCTTTTTGCTTAATTTGATCTAAATCGGATTTTGGGATTTTCCCCAATTCACTCCACGCCTCACAAGCGGCTATTTCAATCTCTAACCATTTTTGGAATTTATACTCCGGCTCCCAAAGTTGAGCCATTGTTTGACGACTATAACGAGGAATCAAGGGTGGTTCTCCAAGGGTTAATGCAAAAAACAAATATTATAGAATTTAGCCGCTTACAAGGAGAAAAACCACCCAATTAAACTGTTGCACCGGTGATCAATCAAAAAACGTAAACCACCGTGTTGCTAAGTCCATTCGAAGTTGCTGTGACGGTATCCACCACCCCTGAAGCACCTCCGGGAATCGTAAAAGAAGCCGCACCACTACTCGACGTTGTGGGAGACTCACTCTTCGAATAACCATCGGTACCCGAAATGCTGAAGGCTATGGTACAACTCGAGGCCACAGGAAATACAGTTGCTGTTACAACCACTGCTTGATTGGGTGCAGGATCCGAGGGGCTAGGAGAAAGCCCGATAGTCTGAACTGTTGAGCAAGTTCCATCGCCAGAATCTTGGGCGCTGGATTCGGTTGTTGTATCGTCATTGTTGTCATTGGCTGCACTTTCTGAAGTACCATCATCAACGCATTTTACATTCACATGCAGCCCACCCGACCCAACGGTCGCCGTTTGATAAATGGCCGCACAACCGGCAATGTGCACACGCAGGGTTCCGGTACCTTGAGGAAGAGAGGTTGCCAAATTACTACCGGAATAACTTAAATTCCTGGTCGCATGGGCGCAAGAACCTGAATTCGAATCAAGGTTGGTAAGATTGCCTGCGGAAATACTACTGGAAGAAGTACAAAAATCCCAAACCACCCCTACTACAACACCTACCCCCAGGCTTATTCCTGCCGCTGCGGTCACAGTGATTGTTACAGGAACCAAGGGCGCTAATGCCAAGCCTGTAAGAGCTGCAGCCCCCGTCCCTACTAAACCACTAATCATCATACTGGCTGACTTTGCCAAGCACTTCGTCGTAAGTGCATGGAGACAAATGAGCCTGTCTACATCTTCAGGGTCATTGGGGGCCAGGGCAATACAAGCCTCAACTTGTTGTCGACAATTGGACATCATAGCAGCCATTTGGGCTGCACCAATCGGGTCGACGCCTTGAAAAGAGATCATACTCCCCTCTTCCCCCTGTGAAGTAAGGGGATTCAGCGAAGAAATAGAGGCCGAAGTCAGCCGACTCCCATATTCCTCCATATAGTCGGTGTAACTATCCACCGCACTGACATAGGCATCGCCTGCCGCCAAAGCCGCCTCTAAATCGGAGATCATTTGTGAACCTGAAGTGCTCGAGGCTGCAAGACTGGTTGCCAGATCTTGATCGGCCTGCACATAGGTTACCAAGGTACTGTTCAAGTCAGAGTATTTTGTTTGGACGGCTTCGTTGAGTTCGGAAAAGGTTAAATCCGAAAGATTTACCCCACTCGTTGAACCACAGGACAAAAGACCCGAAAATGGCAAGATGGCTAAACTTACCAAAAAAAGAACGGCCTTGGATGGCCGACAACACAAACACCCCATAAAACCCCCTCTTTTTTGCCCCTTTTACCTGACCTAAGTATTCTCTAATAAATGCCACAGCGAGTCAAGCCCACTCATATTCCGATTTGACGGGCTATTTAAAAATGCAACTTTTCTAATGGGTTTGACGATAATAATTTAGAAAGTATGGGGAAAAATGATTCCGTTACTCTTACCACTAGGCATAGCCATTGCCTTTAAAAATGCTGTTTTGGGTTCAACGGAAAAACCAACGGCTGCCAAAACAAGGCCGTCAACTACCACAACGAAGATTTTAAGTGATTCAAATCCTCTTAATCCGACACCGCTACTCATGGGCGTGTGGAAACATTTAACCACGCGGGTTCATGACTTAACCGATCAAATCCCCTGGGTTCGGCAAAATCTAAGTGATGACCCCGCTGAACGTGCTCAATTTCACTGCTTAGACGCTACGAAAAAAATGTTAAGGTTATACTTTAATAAAATATTTGGGAGTAAAAGCCCTCACCTATTGGGCTCTGATGCCTATTGTAATAGCAACGTGGCCTATACCAACTTCAAAAAATTAAAGGGGTGTTTACAAGTAAATCCTGTGGCCAATTTTCGGGTTTTACAAATTATCAAAACCGAATTATTGGCAAATCGACCGGTTGGCGCAGTGGTGAGCTATCGCGGTATGAGGCCCACTCGCACCAACCATTGGGTGGTGATTTCAGGGATGGAACTCGACCAGTTGACCGGAAAAATCACTAAGCTTTACTTCTTAGACCCCGGCACGGGCCGATCGACTAAAAACAAAGGTGAACTCGTGATTAACGAAGAAGGCCTCGCCGTGGGCAAAAGCCCCTTTGATCGAAAAATCTACGAGCTTTCAGGCATTGCCGTACGTTCGGAGTTACGAGGCTAATCGACACTCCCAACTTACCTATTCCTCCCGCATATGCACTTGACGCCACCGTTGTCATTCCCGCGAAAGCGGGAATCCAGAAGTGTTTGAAAAGACTGGATCCCTGCCTTCGCAGGGATGACAAGGAAAAATGGCAATGGAATGAGTGGCGTCAAGTGCATATGCAGGCTATTCCCCAATAATTTTACGTAATAGCTTGAGATCTCCAACTCTGATTACCAAATTGTCTTGGAATAGAAGGCCTTAATGGCTCGGTCAGGAGTAATGAGCGGAACTTGGTGGATAAGGGCCGTTGCTACAATCGAACGATCAGCAGGGTCTTTATGTTTCCAGTTCAGTTCGAGTGTTTTAATCCAAATTTTTTCATCCATGGGGATGATCTTAAAATTCTCGATCTGCTGTAAATGTTCTACATAATGGCCAACGGATTGATGATAGGCAAGTTGCCGCTTCTTCACTTTAATGCCAAATTCCCAGATGGATATAGAACAAACAGCTACGAGGATATCTCTTTGTTCAAGCAAGGTTTTTGCCCTTTTCGATAACTCTTCTGGAAATAAAGTCCACCAAATGAGCGTACAGGTGTCGAGGAGCAGCATAGATTATAAATCTTTCCATTCCCCAAGAGTAGGAAGTTCGAGGTCTTTTTTCTTAGGGGCGCGAACCTTGCCTCTCAAATCAGCAAAAACCTCATGGACTGATTTTTTTTGATGATAGGGGATAACGCGTAATACAGGTTTTTGGCGATCTGTAACGATAAGCTCCTCACCCGTTTTCTCAATCCGCCTAAAGATTTCAAGCATTTTTGCCTTTAATTGAGCTTTAGAACTGGTTAACATAAAATTCTCTTTATATATACAACCATAGTCATAACCATAGTCATATTAACATGAGACAATCATGAAGTAAAGTTTGTTTTTACACGAAACAAAAGATCAGGCCCAGAACACGCGAACCTCTACCCTCTTCTTGTTCATCTTACCCCGAAGCAAGGCCCCCTGCCCGCTATTGATGACCTTCCACAGAGGGTCTTTGATGATCTGATCATTCATTGAAATCGACCCGCCCTTTATTTTTGCCTTGGCTTCATTGCCGGTTTCGGCAAAACCAGCCTCTTTAACTAATTTATAAAGTGGTAACTCAAGAGTACCCAAACTTAAATGGATGTCGGGCAAGGTTTCATATTCTTGCTCACTAAAAGAACGAATAAAATTTTCTTTAGCCTTTTCGGCATGAAACTCCGAATGAAATCTTGTCACAATTTCTTTAGCTAAATCGATTTTGGCATCGCGAGGATTCAAACTATTCGACTGACAAGCGCTTTTGATCTCGCTGATGGCTTGTAAACTGCGCGCGCTTAGCAATTCATAATATTTCCACATCAAATCATCAGAGATCGACATGAGTTTGTTAAACATCACCTCCGGGGCTTCGGTAATGCCAACATAATTATTATAAGACTTACTCATCTTTTGGCCACCTGAAAGGCCTTCTAAAAGCGGCATCATTAAAACTACCTGCGCTTCTATACCTTCTTCTTTTTGTAAATGCCGACCCATGAGCAAATTAAATTTTTGATCAAGACCCCCCAGCTCAATATCGGCGCGTAAAATCACCGAATCATAACCTTGCAACAAGGGGTAGATAAATTCATGGATAGAAATGGGGACATTGGCGTGGTAACGGTTTTCAAAATCGTTACGTTCTAACATTCTAGCTACCGTATATTTAGAAGCAAGCTTGATAGTATCTCTTAAATCTAAATTTTCGAGCCACTGGGAATTATAAACCACCTTGGTTTTTTGAGGATCTAAAATTTTGAACACTTGTTGCTTATAAGTAGCGGCATTGTTTTCTATGTCTTCAGTCGATAGTGGGGGCCTAGTTTCATTGCGACCACTGGGATCGCCAATCGAAGCCGTAAAGTCTCCAATCAAAAATAAAACTTCGTGGCCCAGGTCTTGAAACTGTCTTAACTTTTGTAAAAGCACGGTATGGCCTAAATGAAGATCGGCTGCGGTGGGATCAAAACCAACTTTGATGCGCAAGGGACAGTCTTTTTTTAATTTCTTGATGAGTTCGGCCTCGCCGATGATCTCAACGGCCCCTCGTTTAATAATCTCAATTTGCTCTTTAAGTTGCATGAGCTGGCTTCACTCCATTTGCAATGACATACTAAACTTCTACTTTTTCAAAAATACGCTGGATCTTATTCGCTTTACCACTAGACTCGTCAATGTCAATCATCACCCCAGAAAAACGCACATCTTGAGTTGCAGGTTCAAATTTAACTGGGACACCTTCGGTAAAGCGACGAATCGCCAATTCTTTCTTGATACCAATCACCGAATCATAGGGCCCGGTCATCCCCGCATCGGTAAGATAAGCTGTACCTTTCGGCAAAACTTCTTCATCGGCGGTGGGCACATGGGTATGAGTGCCAATCACAGCCGCTACCTTACCATCTAAATACCAACCCAGGGCACGCTTTTCACTCGTGGCCTCGCCGTGCACATCCACAAAGATTATTTCAGCTTGGCCTTGTAAGTTTGCTAAAATTTTATCGATTTCTTCAAAGGGAGAAGAACTTTGTTCCATAAATAACTTACATAATAAACTCACCACTGCGATTTTAACCCCGGCATAGACTTCACGAATCACATAACCACGGCCCGGAGTTTTTTTGGGAAAATTAGCGGGGCGAAGCAAACGAGGCTCTTGCTCAATATGAGTAATAATATCTTTTTGTTTAAAAGAATGGTTACCCCCGGTGATCACATCAACGCCGCAAGTTAAGAGAAATTGGCAATCTTTTCGGCTAATCCCAACACCACCTGAAGCGTTCTCGCCATTAACGATTACAAAATCTACTTTATGATTTTGGCGATAATAAGGAACCTGTTTAGCGATCGCCTTTCTGCCCACTTCACCAAACACATCACCACTAAATAAAATTCGCACCGTTCAACTCCTAAAGTTCATGGGACTAACAGAAGCCTAGAGGGAAGGCAAGGAGCTCTGCGGATATGAGGTAATGCCTCAGTTTTGGTAGTGAGAGTGCTTAGATTGTTTCGTCAGCCGCGCTCCAGCGCATGTGCCTTAGGACAGGGCCCGCAGTGTGGCTCCTCTGTCATTGCGAACCCAGTAGGGTGAAGCAATCCCTTCTGTCTAACTGGTGAGATTGCCACGCCCGTTGGGCTCGCAATGACAGACAGAGCTACAATTGAAAAAAGTTTTTTAAAATTCGCCGCACCGGCTTTTTGTCGGTTTCAGTCAAACTGCCTAATTTCTTAAAAATTAACTTTTCTTCAAGAGTAACCAATTTGGCCAACCTTAATTTAGAAGGATGAAGTAGCCCCGCCGCCTGCCATTGACGAATTTCATAATCACCTTCTAATTTTATTCCTTCAAGTTGACTTGTGATCATAGCGATGATGATGAGACGTGGCAAACTAGGCACTGAAAAAGAACGTAAAATCAAGGCAGGCCGTTTTTTAGCACTCGATAAATCTGTAAAAGGAAACCCAACGAGAGCAATTTCCCCCGGCTTATAAGTGGTCGTAGTCGGCATCTTGAGGATTATCCCACTGAGCAAAGGTGGCTTGAGCTGCTTTTAATAGCATTTCATTTTCAAGTTTATGGGAAAAATAGCTACGCACCGCATCTTCAACAATCTGTCGAATGGTTTTATTTTCTTGAGCAGCTTCCCACTTAAGGATGGATAACAATTTTGAATCTTTAAGATCAACGGTAATGCGAGTTTGCATAAAAGCATAAAAACATATTATAGCCTTTATGTCAATGACTTTTCAGAGAGAATAAAATCCATTTTAACATCATGAGGAGCAAGCTCGAGCTCACTTGTCAGCTGTACAGCAAAGGCTAACCCTACTTTTAAAGCTTTAGTTTGTGAGAGCAGCCGATCATAATAACCTTTGCCAAAACCCAAGCGATGCCCTCGATGATCGAAGGCAAGCCCTGGCACAAAAAAAACTTCAATCAAGTCTGGAGATACTTGCAAAGCAGAATCCCCTAAGGGTTCTAGAATACCGTAAGAACCCGGCATGAGTTCTTTTAAATCTTTCACCAAAAATAACCCCACTTCAGTTTTATTTAATACCTTGGGATAATAAATACTCTTAGCCTGCTGCATAAGGGCATTGAAGAGTGGATCGGTTTGAACTTCAGAGGAAGTTGCCGCGTAAAGAGCAATGTGTTTTGCCTGCTGAACTTGAGAAAGTTGCAAGCAGCGCTTACAAATGGTTTGGGATTTTTGCTGGATTTGTTCTGGGGTTAAGGAATCGCGGGATTTTTTAAAAAATTCACGGGCCTTAGGTTTATTAGAAATGAAGCTCATAAAAAATTTTTTCCCCACCTCAGCCGTGAGGGGTCCGATTCGAACTCCACCCAAAAAGGTGGGCTCCCTATTTTCACTTTAGGCTTCCTACAATCAAAGTTGATCAGCCATAAGGCCTGACCCACCTTGGTAGGCTTGCACACCATGAAAAGGCAGGGCTCCCGTTCTATCAGTCAAGTTCAGAATGCTATGCACCCTTACACGAACCGAGCAGGGAAAAAATTCTTTATGGGACCTCTAAAAACGACCCATCTGCAGAGCCTGTCCTGAGCACAAGCGAAGGATCTCGCCGTAGGCGAGCCTTGCATCTGGGCCCTTTTTAGAGGTCCCAAAAAATCCAAGTCGTTAAAGTTGCCATTTATTCAAAGAACAGCAATTTTTACTGTAGCTGTAGGTGGTTATCGATCAACTGCACAAGGTCTTTCAGTTTAGCTTCCATGTGTGCCGTTGACTCACCCTTCTTCTTTCTCATTTTAAAGTAATCATCGGCAATATTCAAGGCTACTAAAATGCTTACGTTTAGGCTGGAAACACTTTTGGTTTTTTGTTGAATATTAAAAATTTTTTCATTAACGAAATCGGCCACTTTTCTCACGTAGCGTTCGTCAGAATCGGTTTGTAATAAAAATTTTTGATTTAAAATTTTAACTTCGTATGCTTTCTTGTTCATGAAATTCAATCCTCAAAGACCAATATATTGTTGGGACGAATTTTGGTCAAGGAAGAATTAATAAAAATTGTAACTGGTCAGCGAACGGATGGTCGGCTGTCATCCCCGCGAAGGCGGGGATCCAGAAATACTGAAAAAAGACTGGATTCCTGCCGGAGTTTACCCTCGACCTGATCGGGGGCAGGAATGACACAACGCTTTGTTTCACCCGTTCACTGACCGGTTAATAAAAATTCTTTTGGCTACGCAGAACTGGGAAAAAAGCGGTAACCGCTTTAGATTGAAAAAGCGAAAGCAAGGCAAGATAAAGATAACCTGTTAAAAACAAAAGCAAAAATGGAATCGAGACATAAAGTGCATGGGTCGCTGCATAGTAAATCGCAAACAAGAAATAACCTGCCAACACAAACTCAAACACGGTAACCAAACTGACTTTCTTTTTATATTTCTTATCTTTCCAATCATCACCCTTTTTCAAAATTGCATATTTGGGGGTACGCACAAATTCAGATTCTTTTTGAAAAAGCGCTTCTAATACGGCTTTGGCATTATTGACTGATAAACCAATCCCCAACGCCAAATTAAAGGGAATATATTTGAGGCGTTGAGTCCAATCAGAATAAATAGCCCGTTGTGAACAGCAATAAAAGAAGGTTACTGAAAAAGTCGCTGACATGAAAAAAGGCAAATCAATAAAGATGGTCTCCACCCAACCCACATCATAGCGAACTGCTAAAGATATGGGCATTAAGATCGATAATACAACCATCAATAGATAAGCCAAGTTGTTGGTGAGATGAAACAAGGCTTCACTTTTCACTCGTAGTGGTAAAGGTGCACGTAAAATTTTGGGAACCAACTTGATGGCTGTTTGAATAGAACCCTTGGCCCAACGATGTTGCTGGGATTTGAAAGCATTAATTTCTACTGGCAATTCGGCAGGGGCAATGACATCGGGCACAAAGATAAATTGCCAACCTTTCATTTGGGCACGGTAGGAAAGATCGAGATCTTCTGTAAGAGTATCGTGCTCCCACCCCCCTGCTTCGATGATACATTCTTTGCGCCAAACCCCGGCCGTACCATTAAAATTAAAAAATCGCCCAGAACGATTGCGCGCTGTATGTTCAATCACAAAATGCCCATCCAGGAAAATACTCTGGGCTTGAGTAAGCAAACTATACTCCCGATTAATATGACCCCAACGGGCTTGTACCATCCCAACTTTTGGGTGAGTTTCAAAATAGGGAATTAATTTTTCTAAAAAATCAACTTGGGGCAGAAAGTCAGCATCGAACACCGCAATCAATTCACCCTTTGCAACTTTCATCCCGGCAGCTAAAGCCCCGGCTTTAAACCCACGCCGATCTTTGCGATGGAGGTGCACAATATCATACCCTTGCGTCTGCAACCTCTCCACCACGCCCGCCACAATATTAACCGTATCATCGGTGGAATCATCGAGCACCTGAATCTCTAATTTATCGGCCGGATAAGACAACTCACATATTGATTCAATCAGGCGACCGGCTACATATCGTTCGTTAAAAATAGGCAACTGAATGGTAAGAAAAGGAACATTCTTGAGGTCGGTAAATTTTTTTAAATTTTTAGGGTAATTATCGCGGTGACGGTAAAATAAATAAGAAAGATAATAGCGATGCAACCCATAAACGGCCAGAATAACCAGAACCGAAAAATAAACCGACAAAATAAGGATTTGAAATAGCTCCATAAGACTGCATGGCCTATCGTAGATTCTAGAAATAAGTTGTGGGGGTTATATTGAATTTAAGAAGGCCTGTCAAGGGAAGCATACTGCTTATAAAATCACTGATTTTCAATACTTAATGACAATCGTACCTGCCGCTCTGGAATAGACACTTCTTTGACCATCACCGTCATGGGGTCCCCGATTTTGAAGATTCTTTTATGTTTTGACCCAACCATACGATGATGGGTGGCGTCGTATTCATAATAATCATCTTCTAAATCTTCGACGTGCAGTAGACCCTCTACAAAAAAATCGTCGAGTTCTACAAATAATCCAAAGCGGGCCACCCGAGCAATGTGCCCGGTATAAATGTTACCTACCTTATCGTGCATAAACAACGCCACTTGGAGGGCCTGCACTTCCCATTCCGACTCCATGGCATTGCGTTCTCGTTTAGAACAATGGGTTGCCATTTCGTGGAGTTTATTTTTACCATAGAGAACCCGCCGTTTTTTGCCTGGTTTTTTAAGAAACTCAGAAAGAATACGATGAATCAACAAATCGGGATAGCGCCGAATAGGGCTGGTAAAGTGCGTATAACAAGACGAAGCCAAACCAAAGTGACCGACGTTTTCTTCGGAATAAACGGCTTGCTTCATGGTGCGAAGCATCACATGATTGATGAGTCTTTCTTCAGGTCGCCCTTGAATAATCTCGGTTACACGGGAAAAATCTTTGGGCTTGGCCCCGGCCTTCAAGTTATAACCCACTCCTAAATTATGAAGCAATTCGCTCAAAACATAAACTTTCTCAGGGTCAGGTTCTTCATGAATACGATACACAAAAGGCAGTTGATGACTTTGAGCATATTGGGCCACGGTTTCATTGGCGAGAATCATGAACTCTTCGATCATCATGTGGGCAAAATTGCGGCTCGTGCGCACAATGTCGAGAGTCTCGTTTTCTTCGCCTAACACAAATTGGGGTTCGGGCAGGTCAAAATCGATACTACCCCTTTTTTTACGAACACTTCGCAAGAGTTTGGCTAATTCTACGGCCTCTTGCAGCATGGGCACCACGTGATGGAAGCTCGCCTGCGCTTCGTGATCATTCATCACAATGGCCTGATTAACCCACGTGTAGGTGAGCCTTGCTTGACTACGAATCACACTTTTATAAATCTTTTTACTCAACACTTCGCCATGTTGGGAAAGAGTCATTTCTGCTGTAAAGGTAAGGCGATCTTCTTTAGGCACCAAACTACACAGGTCGTTACTCAACTCCTCGGGTAACATGGGAATACAAAAATGAGGGAAGTAAGCGCTCGTGCCACGTTGATAGGCCTCTCGATCAAGGGCTGTACCGGTTTGCACATAATGACAGACATCGGCAATGCTTACCCAAATACGAAAATGCTCACCTTCACGTCGCACACAAACGGCGTCGTCGAAATCACGGGCGCTTTCGCCATCGATCGTAACAATAGGTAGATTTCGCAAATCGACTCTGGCGTCATCGATCTCAACCCCGACTCGTTCTAAATCTTTGGCCTCGGTTTTGGCGTCTTGGGTAAATTCAACCGCTAATCCAAATTTGGCAATAATCGATTCGATCTCAACTGCTTTTTCACCCGCTCCCCCCAACACCCTCACAATCATACCCTTAGGATGGGCCCCATACTCGGTTAGTTTAGCCAACACCACATGGCCATCTTTGGCCCGACCTTGAGCCGATTTAGGAATCAGCACCAATAATTCTTTGCCGGGTAGGCGCGCCTCAACATAAGCATGGTCACCATAAACCCGAAATTCGCCCACCACATTTTCAGAACCTCTCTTGAGGATGGCCTGCACTTCACCTTCTAAGCGATTACTACGATCTTTAAAAACCTTAACTCTCACCCGATCGAGGTGCATCGCACCTTGCAAGCGATGAGGCGGAATAAAGACGTCAGGAGATTTGGGATCATCCGGGATCACAAAACCATAGCCATCCCGGTGCATGGTGATTTCACCTTCCAGCATGCCAGCCGGCTTACGATCACCATGGGCACGGCGCTGTTGAAAAGAACGTTTATTATTACGATGGGATTTAGCACCACCGTGGGAAGATGTTTTATTTTTTTTCATCAATGACTTTTCTCAATAACACACTACAGCCTTCAGATTTAGCAAAATCTTTTAGATAGTCTAAATCAATGTAACGTTGGTTTTTGATCCATATTAATTTTGCTTGGTCGAGAGAAGGCCGATCTTTCCAAACAAGTGCCGCTATAAGCCGATCCATAATAATATCTTCTACTCGGAGGATTCGGATTTCATGATTATTCATCTTTAATGTAACAAAAGAATTAATAAATCTCCCACCTATTTCAACAGGAGCTGGTGGAAATTCAACCACAAATGGTAATTTTGGATGTTCAAAATGACGATAACTGGAGCTCCTAACAAAACCCAATCCTTTCATTGTTTTTTCTACAATTTCTTTCGTATCGAAATAGAGAACCATATCTAGATCTTTAGTAACGTATTCAGCATCTGTGTAATATTGAACAGTAGCTCCTCCTACCACCGAAGCAAGGACTCCCTGCTTTTGAAAATGAGAGGAAATCATAGCGGCTAGTTCAATCGGCTGAATAGGATTCGGAAGTTTTGCAATACGTTCTAATTCATCTTGAATATTTTTCATATGAGACTCTTTTTCTTCAGCAAAATTTCTTCATCCCATGCCCTTGGTTTTGTTCGTTTAGAAGTTAAGCCTGGAATAAGAGAAGGGGGAATAGGGATTTTGCGATATTCCGAGCGAAGTTTTTTCCAATCAAGAGTTTTTACGGTTTCTAATTTAATCGACTCGTGTTGTTTAAATCTCACAAACATATCGACGATCGATGGTTTTAAGGGAAATTTTTGATTCACTCGAAATACCCTTTGGTTACCTTGACTTGAAGAAAACAAAAACCCCCACCCTTCAAGGTTCACCAGTTCTCGATGAACGGTTTGAGGGCTTAAACTTAAGTTCCTAGCGAGTTCCCGCACGTAAACCTTAGCCTCAGGATTTTCAACAAAATAGGCCAAAACACTTCGCCTAACTTTAGAAGGAATGAGAAAACTTAAGTCCATAAATTATGTGTAATATTTTTTATGATAATTGTCAATACTTTTATGTCAATTGGCTTTCTACCCTTAAACTTGCAAGACATCTCTTGCTCGGCTATAAATTTTCGATGATAGCCTTTCAGAAATCGGCTACTATAATAAATGAAAGCGTCCACCTTAGGCGGACAACGCAGGGCTAGCCGATTTATGGAAGGCGGTGGAAAGCGAGAGTGGCGGAATGGTATACGCGCTAGACTCAGAATCTAGTGTTCGAAAGGACGTAGGGGTTCAAGTCCCCTCTCTCGCACATTGTTGCCTTTATGGTCACCCAAAAATAGTCCCTTGATTTATCTCTTAAATTAGCACATGATTATGTATCTAAATTAGGCATATTATATGGCACTTAAACTTAAAATTCGCCCCGAGTTGGAAAAAGAGATGGAAATACTTGTTTCCAAGGCTAAAGTACGTTCAAAAACGGAGTATATCAACCGTGCTATCGAAGAGTATAATCGGAAATTAAAACGTGAAATCGAGCTTGCTAAGTTGCAAGTCTACTTTCAATCCTATCAAAAAGAAGGCCAAAAGGTGTTGAGTGAATTCTCGCGACTCCGAAAAAATATTGATTGAACAGGGACGTTGCTACCTTGCTGACATGAACCCCCCACGCAAATCAAAACCTGGAAAACACCGACCTGTGGTGGTTATTCAATCATCGGACACCCTTCGCATGGGAAGCCCTGGGGTTGTTATTGTGCCTTTAACCACTCGGCTGGATGATGCAAACATCTTAAGAACTCGACTTTCCCCTTCTGAAAAACTTAAGATTGAAAAACCATCTGATGTACTTTTAGACCAAATACACACCCTAGACCGTAGCTTGCTGCTGCGGGATTTGGGCCCACTCAACCCTACTGATTTTGAGAAAGTTGAAAGAGGGGTTCGATTTTTGCTTAGTTTCTAATTACTCTGTGGTTGTATCAACGCAAGTCGTATTGATGGCACCGTTAAAGCAGCTTACCTGACCATCTTCGCAGTTTGAAGTAGAGGCAAAGCCTGAAACGCCATCATCGTCTTCGATGATTCCGTCGCTGCACGACACGGTGAGTGAATCGCTGGTGCTGGCACAGGTTATGGTGGCGCTTCCCGAAGAATGCCCGGCACAACCTACGTCTACTCTATCAGAAGTGCTGGCCTCGCTAATATCTGGAGAATCGGAACTGGAACAGGCCACGCTTAAATCACCACTTTCGACTTCATTGCACCCGCTGCCAGAGCCTCCACCCCCACAATCCCCACCTATGAAAAGCACCAATATCGATAAAAATACGATGGCTACGAGTTGCATAATCTCCCCTTTTTTTGAATTTAAGCCACAACGATATTTGTTAATTGTATCTATTATCTCAAATCTCTACCAGCCTTTTTTTGAGCAGGGCTTTGCGAATAGAGGCCATGCTTTGTACGTAAAAAACTTGCTTCCCAATCAAGCCTAGTAGCATTATGATTCGGGTTTAACCCTTAAGGAAAAAAATCATGAAAAGAAAACCATTAAGTCTCTTTTTGTTTTTTATAATTTCCTGCTTAGGGCTGTGGCATAGCGTTGAAGCCAAGAGCCCTATCCTTTGGAATAAAGAATTTTCAGGCACCCTGCTCCACTTTGAACTGCTTCGAAATAATGGGGCCCTCCATGTTGTGACCCGCGATGGAAAAAAGAAGCCCGAAGGTGTTAAAAAAGAAGATTGGCCAGAACGCCGCTATTTACTAGACTCGGGTGGCAAGGTTATTTGGGAAGGCAATGGAAAAGCCACCGCACTGCTCGCTGACGAACCTAATTTTGTGATTTTATCTGCAAGCGAAGGTGGCATTACCTTGGAGGGCATCCATCCCTCCAGAGGCTCACGCTGGAGATATCCTCTCTCAGGCGGGCTCCCCATCTCAACCTTCAGTAGTCCCTCTACCAACACCCTCTACCTTGCAGTCCTGCCCTACGAATGGATGACCGACATGCAGAGCCCTTACGCCGCCCGTTTAATTTCGCTCAATATGCTAACCGGAAATCAAAATTGGTCTCGCGAGCTAGGAACCTTGCAAGGTAATCTGGCAAATTTTGGTGGTGACATAGAACTTCAAAATGAAACCCTATGGTGGATCGGGGGGAGGAATGCCATGGCCCTTGACGCTGCAACAGGCAATCCCCTCTGGCAAGCCCCGCTTCCTGAAGATTTTGAAGCAGGCAAGGATCATCGGACTTTTAAGGCTGGGGGCGCCTTTGCCTCGAACGGACATTGGGTGTGGGCCTTTGCAAAGGCACAAGGGCTTTTGTGGCAAACGGAACTCCCTAAAGGCAGCGAACTCCAAACGATGGCTTCAACTTCAGCTGGGCTCGCCTTGGTTAGCAATAATAAAGGCAAGGTTTACGTTCAACTTCTAGATCCCGCTCAGGGAAAGGTAATATGGGAAAAATCTTTTAAAGAGAAAAAAAATAAATTTGGCACCTGGCAAAGGGGAGTGGGAGTTTTTGACGATCGAATTGTTTTAACCGCTGATGGGAAAATCATCGGCCTAAGGCTTTCTTCGGGCGAAGTTTTATATGAGCAAAGCGGAAAAAAATCGCAGGCCTTTCAATTAACCGAATCTCTCATCCCCAGAAGAGACCATGTTGTGATGGTAGGATATGAAGGGGCTTATGCTTTTTCAAAAGATTCGGGCCAACCCCTTTGGCAACAAACCGGGTTTATTGATCCTATTCTAGAACAAAGAAAAATCAGACAAGCAACTTTGCAATTGGCCTTTAGCTTTGCCTATTCAAGCACCGCACCAGGGGCCTCCAAGGCATGGAGTGATTATCGTTCAGGGGCTAGTTCTTATTCAAGTGCAGCCATGACAGCAACCCTGGCACAATACCAACATAACGCTCAGATGTCGCAACGGGCACAGCAGGCAGCCAATTCATGGTCACAAACCTTAAAAAGATTGGAAAGTGATCTTAATCTTATCAACCGTCGTTTAGAAAACAGATACGCTAGTTTTTATCGACATCATGGTTTTAGGCTCGTTTTTATCAAGTCTCCTGAAGATGCCGATGCAGTCCTGGTTGATTTAGACTCAGGGCAAGTGGTCACAGAAATAGATATCCAAAAATCATCCTCTGCCTGTGTTTCACAAGTTCTCATTGACCCTGTAAACCGAAAGGTTTATCAAGCTTTTCGCCAAATGGCGCTGCTGTGCGACGATGAGCATAAATTAAACGCCTACCAATATTGAGAAAGATTGACTTAAAGACTATGAGCCTCCCTGACAACGACCCTTTAGAAACAAAAGATTGGTTAGACTCCCTCGATGCTGTTTTAAAATCCGAAGGAAAAGAACGGGCCCATTTTATTTTAACTAAACTCATGGAGCATGCCCATCACCAGGGCATTGACAGCCAACGTTTCAACACCCCTTACATCAATACCATCCCTAAAGCAGCCGAACCCAAATATCCGGGTGATTCTTATTTAGAATGGCGGATCCGTAGCCTAGCGCGGTGGAACGCCATGGCACTGGTGGTACGCGCTAACAACCATTTTGAGGGCATTGGCGGCCACATCTCAACTTATGCCAGTGCTGCTACCTTATTAGAAGTAGGCTTTAACCATCTCTTCAAAGGAAAATCGGGCTTTAGCATGGGTGATCAAATTTATTTTCAAGGGCATGCCTCGCCCGGCATTTATGCACGCGCTTTTTTGGAAGGCAGAATTTCACAAACTCAAATGGAAAATTTTCGTCGCGAGTTAGCCCAAGGTGGGGGCTTGTCTTCTTATCCTCATCCTTGGCTCATGAAAGATTTTTGGGAATTCCCCACGGTGTCGATGGGGCTCGCGGGAATTAATGCCATTTATCAGGCCAGGTTCAATCGCTATTTAGAGCACCGTGGGCTCATCAAGCCCAATCAAAATCATGTGTGGGCCTTTTTAGGGGATGGTGAAACCGATGAACCGGAATGCTTAGGTTCACTCACCGTGGCGAGTCGCGAACATTTGAACAATCTTATTTTTGTGGTGAATTGTAATTTGCAACGCCTCGATGGCCCGGTGCGAGGCAATGGTAAAATTATTCAAGAACTAGAGGCCATCTTTCGTGGCGCAGGTTGGAATGTGATTAAAGTTATTTGGGGCAATGATTGGGATCCACTCTTAGCTAACGACCCACAAGGGTTGCTCGTGGAACGCATGAATGAAACGGTTGATGGTTGGTATCAAAAATATTCTGTAGAACCGGGCAGCTTTACCCGCCAACATTTTTTTGGCAAACACCCAGAACTTCTCAAACTGGTCGAGCATTTAAGTGATGATCAAATTCAAAAATTGCGCCGCGGCGGGCACGACCCTGAAAAAGTTTATGCAGCTTATCAACGAGCGATGGCCAGCACCGATCGGCCCACGGTTATTTTAGCCAAGACCGTTAAAGGTTATGGCTTAGGTGAATCGGGCGAAGGCCGCAATGTCACCCACCAACAAAAAAAATTAAATTTTGAAGAATTAAAAAAATTTCGCGATCGCTATCAGATCCCTATCACCGATAAAGATTTGGCCGATGCGCCCTTTTATCGCCCGGCTGAAGATAGCCCTGAGATTCAATATCTTTTAGACCATCGCCGCCATTTAGGTGGCTTCGTACCTCGCCGCATGGTGCGTAACCCACCCATGGATTTACCCGAGATCAAAACCTTTGAAAGTTTTTTAAAAGGTTCTGAAGGCAGGGCGGTGTCTACCACCATGGCGTTTGTGGGCATTCTCGCAACCTTACTAAAAGACAAAGTAGTAAAAGAATATATCGTGCCCATTATTCCCGACGAAGCACGCACCTTTGGGATGGAATCATTTTTTAAGGCCCATGGGATTTATTCCTCGTTGGGGCAGTTGTATGAACCCGTTGATTCGAACGCCCTCCTCTATTATCGCGAAACCAAAGATGGGCAACTTTTGGAAGAAGGCATCACCGAAGCCGGATCCATGGCCACTTTCACGGCTGCAGGCACCGCTTATGCCACCCATGGGGTCAATATGATCCCATTTTATATTTACTATTCCATGTTTGGATTTCAACGCACCGGCGATCAAATCTGGGCTTGTGCCGATCAACGCGCCAAAGGTTTTCTCGTCGGAGGCACCGCAGGTCGCACCACTTTACAGGGAGAGGGTTTGCAACATCAAGATGGGCACAGTCATGTTTTGGCCTGCAATATCCCTAATCTTAAGGCCTATGACCCAGCCTTTGCTTATGAAATTGCCATCATTATTCAAAACGGTTTGAAACGCATGTTTCAAAACCGAGAAAATATTTTTTATTATTTAACCGTCACCAACGAAAATTATCCCATGCCCCCCATGCCTGAGGGTTGCTTAGAAGGAATTTTGAAAGGCATTTATAAATTTCGCGGGCCCACTAAAGTTTTTGACTTAACGGTTCAATTGCTAGGCAGTGGAGCCATCTTGCGCGAATCCCTGCGCGCCCAAGAAATTTTGGAAAGTCAGTATCAAATCGGCGCCAACGTATGGAGTGTGACGAGTTATAAAGAATTGCGCGACGATGCCTACGACGTTGAACGTTGGAATCGCTTGCATCCCGAAGCAGCCCCTCAAACCGCTTATATTCAGCAGGTTTTTCAAAATGAATCTGGCCCGATTATTGCGTCTAGCGATTATGTGCGAACCCTGCCCTACCTCATTTCACCCTGGATGAAGCAACCCTATTGGGCCTTAGGCACCGATGGCTTTGGGCGAAGCGACACCCGAGAAAGTTTGCGCCGTCATTTTGAAATTGACGCCGAACACATTGTGGCAACAAGCCTTTATCTCTTATTCCAAGAAAATAAACTTTCAAAGGAACAACTCCACCAGGCCTTTGAAGATCTAAAAATCAATCCCGAAAAAATTAATCCGCGGATTGCATAAAATGGAAGATTCTTTTATTTACACAAAGTCTTTTCGAAGCCGGAAGAGGCTACTCGAAACCCCTTTGCTTGGGGTTGAGAGAGCCTCTGCCGGATTCGAAAAGACGTGACTCGATTTGCAGATGAATTGGAAGATTCTTCACCATCATGGGTCCCTGCCTTCGCAGGGATGACATGCCTCAGAATAATATAATATTCATATCCTTAAGGGTGGAGAACTCGTAGACGTCTGAAGATAGGCGATTAAAAATATAATCCCTGCAATTCCCATCACTAACAACGAACAACAAACCATAAGTGGAATGATAATCGCCAAAATAGCCTTGGGGTAAGTGGTGCCATGAATTTCTTTAATGCCAATAATCATCAACACCAGTTGCCAAACAAAGGCAATCACCGCGCCAATCACAGGGACAACAAGAAACAAACTAGGGCCTTGGCTGTAACAAATGGCGCGAAAAGTCGCCTCCATATCTTTTTTATTACCCCCCACGATCATGAGGCAAACGTGATAAATAAATGTGAAGAGAAATAAATTGACCACCGCACCCAGCGGAGCAAACACAATGATGATCGCAGCAATGATAATGCTCACACCGGTTTGCATCAAAACCTCGGTGGAACTAGCACCAAAAAAGGTGAACAACATGGCACCTAAACTATCGAACAAAATACTGTATAGGTATTGAAAGAAGGTACCAATTGTTTGACAGGTAACCCCAAAAAGTAGAGGATGCCAAAATCCGGGCTTGGGCCAAGGGGCCTGAAAAAACCGCGCCGGTGCGCCCAAGATGTCAAAAAAAGTTTTAAAAAAAGCCGGGACCAGCCCTAAGTTCCCCCGCTCTTCCCAATAGTTTTGCATAGAGAGATATTATGAAAGTCTCAATGAAGAAGGTCAAGCAAATCAAAAATTACTCGGCCTTGTACCTTACCACCTCAAAATTGCTTGCAGAAATTCTACCCGGCTTAATGCAAACCTTAGGTGCAACCCACTCTTTGCAACGCGAGCGCAAAAATCTCATCGAATGGGAATTTAATGTGCCGAAAAGTCGATGGAGGAGTCAGGTTAAACGCTGGCCAAAAGAAGTGTGCGCGCAAATTAAAAAAGTCACTTTTAGAACTCTTAAAAATGAAAATTGGAATGAAAAATTTCAACGGTCGCTTAAGCCTTTTATGATTACCTCGGATATTCAGGTACGGGCACATAACGATCAATTGAGCAAGCCGGTGCAGCCTTTGCATTGGCTGATGCCTCTCGCGGCGACCTTCATGGCATCAGCGGGCATGGAAGCCTTCCGCGTTCCCGCCTGCGGCGGGCCGCGGCTTTCCATGCCTGCTGATGCGCATGAAGGGCCCGCCGCTTCGGCAAGGCCAACGCAAAGGCTGCACCGGCTTGCTCAATTGATCGTCCCCTATGGTCTGGCTTTTGGAACGGGGGAACATGCTACGACGCAACTTTGTGCCCAACTTTTAAGAATTGTTTTAAAAGATCAACCTGGTCGTTCTCTTTTAGACGTCGGTTGTGGCACGGGTATCCTGGCCTTGGTGGGGTGGCATTATGGAGCCAAACCGATTGTGGCCCTTGATAATGACCCTGAGGCGCTTCAAGTGGCGCGAGAAACGCTTGGCCTTAATAGGGCTCGCCGGGCAATTATGTTGAAAAAAGATTTAACCGAGGTGAGTCAAAAATTTGATGTGATTGTAGCCAATATCCTCTTGAACCCTTTGATTGAATTAAAGCCCCTCCTCCTTCAACGTTTAACTAAAAAAGGGATCTTAATTTTAAGCGGCATTACTTATTCGCAACGCCATGAACTTGAACGAGCCTATTCGGATTTTAAATTAACGAAAGTTCTTAATAAAAAAGGATGGACAGCCCTAGCTTTACTAAGCCATTAATCGTAGTGTTATGCCATTATTTTTTGTCGAAACTAACCTCTCTTCCAATCAGATTGTCGAGCTCAATGCAGCTCAATCTCATCATGTCTTAAAAGTATTACGTCACCGGCGGGGAGATTTATTGGATGTGGTAGGTGCAACACCACAAATCTATCAGGCTCGTCTTCTTGCTGATAAAAAAAAGGCCCAATTGCAAATTTTACAACCCTGCCCTCGTTCGCTAATGAATATCCATCCTATCACGGTGGCCACGAGCATTCTGCCTACCAACACCTTGAAATGGTTGGTTGAAAAGTTAACCGAGCTAGGTTGCGAAAATCTTTATCTCATGAATTTAAAATTTTCAGGGATGGCGTGGAAAAAAACTGAAGCCGAGCGCAAAATAAACCAACTAAAAAAATCTTGCGAAGAAACCCTTAAACAATGTGAGCGCTTTAAAAGTTTAAATATCCATTTTTCTTCTAGCCTCGAAACTTGCGTGAACTTAAGCCTACCTTATAATCGGCTTTTTCTTTGGGAAAGCTCAAAGCCTGATACAAGTTTTCCTGAACTCAATTTAAAAAATCCCACCTGGGTGTTTATTGGCCCACCCGGAGGCTGGCACGAACAAGAAGTGGCCTTATTACAAAAACAGGGCTTCCCCTCCCATTGGGCAGGGCCGGGCCTCATGCGAGTAGAAACGGCTGCCCTTTATGCCATGAGTTTATTAAAATTAAAATATGAACAACACTGAGGGAACCTATCAACCCATCATTATCGCCCATCGGGGCTACAAAGCTAAAGCCCCCGAAAACACGCTACCGGCTTTTCACTTAGCGGTACAATCTAAAGCCAAGGGAGTTGAATTTGATGTTTGGCGCTGTGGCTCAGGTGAAATTGTGGTTTGCCACGATCGAGACGTTTCACTTCATAGTAATGGCACCGGCTTTATCACCCACCTACCTTTAAAAAAATTAAGGGAATTTAATTTTGCCTATCACCAACCAAAATGGGCGTCAAAAGAGACTTTACCCACTTTAGAAGAAGTTCTTGAGGTCGTTTCCCCCCTCGACTTTATTAATATTGAAGTTAAATCAGCCCATTTCCGAAGCTTTGGGATTGAACAGGGACTGGCTGCCATTTTACAAAATCATCCCTTGCGTTCTAAAATAACCATCAGCAGTTTTAACCCTATCATCTTGTCCCGATTAAAACGAAAACTACCTGAAATTAAAAGAGGTTTATTGTTACATCGGCGGCAGCTCCCTCTTTTAAGCCGAGGGTTTTTGACGTGGTGGCTTAAGGCCACCAGCCTCCATCCTCCTGACTACCTTTTAAGTAATACTTTAACTTTAAGCGGCCATCGCCATGGGCTCAAAATTTATCCCTATACAGTTAACAGTTTAGAATTCCTTAAAAAATGCGTAGAATTAAGGGTCGATGGGCTGATTACGGATGACCCCGATTGGGCGGAAGGAACCTTATGCCATTGGATTGGGACGATGACGACGAAGAAGATTTAACCGTTTTAGAGCTTCGTAAGCGCAAAAAAAGCACCGTACTGGTTCACGACGAAATCACCGTGCCTTTTGCAACCTTACCTAGCCAAGGCCCACCTCCATCCAAGCAAACCCCGGTTAAAACCCAATACCAACCCAGCCCTCCCCAAGCCCGGGCAGTGGCCACGGTGATTGATGGCTTAGTCATTTATCTCATCTACTGGTTTTGGATCTTTTGTTTAAGCTATGTTTTTTCGGTTTCATCTATTCGTGCCCTGCACGCAAATCCTACTGCCCGCTGGACCCACTATGGCCTAACGATGCTCATGGGGCTACTTTATTACCTCTTGATGGAAGGCGGTCTCCACACCACCCTAGGGAAGTATCTCTGCGGTTTAAAGGTGATGAGCCAAACCCCTTCGCCCCTATCTTGGAACCAACTCCTGCTGCGCAATCTCCTCCGCCCCCTCGACGCACTGCTGTTCCCCTTTGTACTCTACAACATGGAATCGTCTCGCTATTACGAACGCTGGGGCGACCGCCTTGCCAAAACCTTTGTGGCACAATCCGTCCAAACGCTACCTGCCCTTGTTGATTTAAAACACTGCACTGTAACCCCCACTTTTCTGCGTGCGGTAGGGCATGTTTTGGATTCTGGATTGATGCTGCTTTTGGCTTATGGTTATTATCTTCGCCTAAGCCCCAATCACCCTTTGCTCTCCTATGCCTTGTTGGTCAACTTCCCCTTCGTTTATTTAAGCTATTACATCGCTCTAGAATTTTTCATAGGCACAACCCCTGGCAAATGGATCCTTGGCCAAAAGGTGGTTAGCGAAAAAGGCACGGCCCTTAACCTTGAGACCAGCATCCTCCGCAATCTCTACCGACCCTTAGATTGTCTACTGGGGTGGATCGTCGTCCCCTTCAATAAAAACAAACAACGCTTAGGTGACTGGCTCGCCCACACTTTAGTGATTGGCGCACGGCGTGAGAAAAAAGCAGGTTTGGTGTGCCTGGCGGCTTGCTTCATGATCCTTTTAATTTTTACGTTGGGAATTCTTTACCCTAGTAACCATCCCAAACCACGAACCATCACCCCGCCGCTGCAGCGCTCTAATCTAAAAAATCCCACGGCTACCAAAACCCAACTTCCACCCACCACGCATCAAAGCTTGAAGTTTAGCGATTTTTATTTTGCCAGTGGCCCGGGCGTTGAGGCCATTCATGCCGATGGTAAATTTCGCTCTGGGGATCTGATTTACGCCTTTTTTAAAGTTGAGGGTTTTAATCATGTCGAAGGGCAAAATGTTCAATTGCGAGAACACCTCATGGTGTATGACCCTAGTGGAAAGTTAATGATCAGTAGCCCCGATCGCGTAGTGATTGATAAGCCCGTTGACCCCAATGTAAAATTTCATCTCTTTCCTAATAAAATCGATCTTCCTAAAACAGCCCCTAAGGGGAAATATCGGGCTGTGTTCATTATTCGCGATCTGTTAGCCAAAGGGCAATTAGCCTTTGAAAAGGAATTTGAGATTTACTAAGGAACCGCATGACACTGATTCAACGTTTTTATGAAATCGCCAAAATTCAGGCCGAAGCCAAGGCCTTGCGCTTTGCGGTCGACGGGCATCCACATGACCTCCCGTGGTGGTATTACAAAAGTAAGGTAAAACACTTTGCCTTGGGGTTGATTGATAAGGGGGCTCAAGATAACCAATATTTTTATTTATTGGGTCCGGCATGCCCAGAATGGGTGTTTGCCAACCTTGCCGCCCTTTCGTTGGGCCTACGTTTCATTGCACTACCGACGGACCGTGCTGATCTACTGCCGACTTTATTAAAAAAATACCCGCCTAGCTTTTGTTTTTTAAGCCATGAGGCTTACGTGCCCGTGGCTGATCACATTTTAAAAATTCACCATTTTAAACAAATGATCGTGTTAAACGAAGAGCTTAAAAATAAATTGCCCGCTAGCCTTACCTTTCGAGAAATTTTTAATTTGGGAATTTATCAGGAGCGCCAACACTTTAATGCCTTTAATGCCTCGCGCCGCAGCATCACCCCACAACACTTGGTAAGCCCGCTTCGTTTTTCATCGGAATATGAACTCATCGAACAACCTCTTTATCACGAAGAAATTAATCAAAAATCAGCCGAGCTTGTTAAACGACTTAAATTAGGGAAAAAAGAATCGCTGTTGTTTGATCAAGATCTAGCCATTACTGATTATTTAATTTTATCGATTTATTGGCCGATTTTAGCGGGTATTCAAACCATCTTTCTGAACCCAGCTTATGCTTATCAAGAAAATTTAAGATATTCTCGCCCTACGATGGTGTTTTTAAGAGGCAATCAAATTCGCCAAGTTTTCGCTGCCATGGAATCGCTCTTACCCAAAACCCCAGCCCATTATTTTCAACGTTGGTTAACCCGCCAGCGCTTCAAAACTCAATTAGGCAGGCGCATTCATACTTGTATTAGCCTGGAACCCCCCGATGAAGATATCCAGGGGATCTTTAACCTCGCTTCGATCCGCCATCTCATGCTGCCTTGGGCTCAAGATTAAAGGGCTCATCATGCTTCGATACCAAATTCAAAAAATCAAAGCGGCTCTATCGCCCGATGACTTGTCGCCTGAAGAACAAAAACTTTTTAAGTCCCTGCACCACAGCGAACGCAGCCAGCAATTTTTATGGGGCAGAAAATTCGTGAAAGAGCTTGTGCTGCAGCAGTATCCGCAATTTAATTTACCCGAACTTGCTATTTATGGAACCAAACCTAATGAGAAACCGCGTTGTTATTATCAAGGGAAACTTTTGACTGATATCGATGTGAATGTGAGCCACAAAGCCCCCTGGGTTTTTGCAGCTATGAGCACTACAGGTAAGATTGGCGTTGACATAGAATCGATTTATACCAAGGCATTAAAACCTTCGCTCATTAAATTTTTATGCGTACCCGAAGAATTAGATCTACTGAAAAATGAAAACCCGCAAGAAATATTCACCCATTTATGGACCATCAAAGAGGCCTGTCTTAAAGCCCTTGGCCTAGGGCTCGCTCAACATACCCAAAAATTAAAAGTAAATTTTATGAAGAAACAAGCTGTTTACTTAAATCAAACTCTCTATTGGCAAACGGCGGTTTATGAAGGGCATTACTTTACCTTGGCGGGGACCGAACCTCTCTTTCCTCAAGCAGGGCCTTCAAAAGCAAGCCTTGTTTATCTTTAACCGGCGCTTGTTTTAATAAGTTTTTTGAGCCTTCAAACATCAAATAAACCAATGGCAGAACGATCAGCGTTAATAACGTGGAAGAAAAAACACCACCAATGACGACCGTTGCCAGTGGACGTTGGACTTCGGCTCCAAGCCCCGTGGAAAACATCATCGGCAAGAATCCGAAGATCTCGACCAAGGCCGTCATGAGCACAGGCCTCAAGCGCATCAAGCAACCTTGAAAAACAAGGGTGACCCCGGAATGCCCGGTTTCTTGGCGAAGCAGATTGATATAGCTGATCAGCACTACTCCATTTAAAATGGCAATTCCGGAGAGAGCGATGAAACCAACACCAGCGGAAATGCTGAATGGCAAACCAGTGATCAGCAGCATGATGATGCCCCCCACCATTGCCAAGGGAACCCCGCTAAAAATTAATAAAGTTTGAAAAAGATTCCGGAAGACAACATAAATCATCACCAGCACCAGAAGAAGAATCAACGGCATCAGGATAAAAAGCCTTGCTTTTGCATTTTCTAAATTTTTGAAATTTCCACCCCATTCAAAGTAAGAGCCAGCCTGAAGAGGAATCTCTTTTTCCAAGATGGCCCTTGCCGCTTTCACAAAACTTTCTGTGTCGATTCCCCTCGGATTGATCAGGATAGCAGCCCGCCGTTTGGTATTTTCACGGATGATGAGCCCAAAACTGTCGGTAAGACTCACATCAGCAACTTCAGAGAGGCGCACATTCAAATAGGGACCGATCGAAACGGGGAGATTTTTAATCTGCTCGATATCAGAACGTTCCTGTTCGTTGATGCGAATCACAATGGGAAAGCGTCTCACCCCCTCATAAAGGGTGCCCGCTTCTAAACCGCCAATTGCCGTAGAAACCGTGTCAAGAACGGCTTGAACAGGAAGCCCCATTTTTTCTAGCAAGGCGTGGTTTGGGGTTATCTTTAAAAGTTTTGATTTTTCAGAAACCTCGGCCTCCACATCCCCGGCCCCTGGGATTGCTTTCAAAATCGTCTCGGCCTTTTCAGATTGTTCGAGCAATTGGTCCAGATCATCACTGAAGATTTTCACCGACACGTCCGCACGCGTCCCTTCCAAGAGTTCGTTAAACCGCATCTGGATCGGCTGGGTAAGAATCGGTTCCTGGTCTGGAATCTCTTTCTTTAGTTTTTCGGCAATGACTGCGGCCAGTTCGTCCTTGCTGCGTCTATGGCCTTCTATTTTTGGCCACTCTTTTTTTGGTTTGAGCATCACAAACGTATCTGTCAGATAAATTCCCATCGGATCGGTGGCTGCTTCGGCAGTTCCGGTCCTAGAGAAAACTTTAGCCACCTCGGGAAAATCCATGATGATTTTTTCTGATTGCTCTTGCATACGAACCGCTTCACTCATGTTAATGTTGACGTCTCGCTGGAGCATTACAACGATCGATCCTTCATCAAGCTGGGGAACAAACTCAGCGCCCAAACGGGTAAAAAGGGCAAGCCCTACAATCAAGACGATTCCGACCCCTGACAAAACGTACTTGCGGTGCCTCAGGCTCCAATAAAGAAGACTGTGATAACCTTGGCGCGTCACCCGCATGAGCCAGGGTTCTTTTTCCGCAACCTTCCCGCCCATGAAAAGAGACGCAAGTGCCGGGACGGCGGTAAAAGAAAATATCAAGGCCCCCAGGAGGGCGAAGCAGAATGAGGCAATCATCGGCTTGAACATTTTTCCTTCAATACCAGTCAACGCAAAGACGGGCAGAAGGACCGTAACAATGATCAACTGTCCAAAACCGGCCGCCTTTCGCGTTTCGATGGTGGCATCGACCACCGTTTCCTGGAGTTCTTCGCCTGTTAGGGGACGGGCGATTTTTTTGATTCTTTCGTGGGCAAGCCGAACGCAATTGTCCATCACGATAACGGCCCCATCCACGATAATGCCAAAATCGAGGGCCCCCAGGCTCATCAGGTTTCCGGATAAGCCACGGGCCTTCATGAGGAGGAAGGTAAAAAGGAGGGCAAACGGAATCGTGATCGCTGTGATGACGGCAGCCCGAAAGTTTCCCAGAAGCAACAGAAGAACAATGATAACCAGGATCGCACCCGTGAAAAGGTTGTGGATCACCGTATTCAAAGTAGCATCCACCACCTCCGCCCGGTTATAGAGAGGTTCAATCTTGATTCCCGGCGGGAGATTTTTTTTGATTTCATCGAGACGCTCGGCCACCCTTTTGGCCACTGCCCGACTGTTTTCGCCCGTGAGAAGAAAAACAGTTCCCAGAATCGCCTCCTTGCTGCTAACCAGCGCAGATCCGACTCGTAAACCACTATCCACCATAACCGTAGCGATATCGCCAATGGTAACGACGCGCAGATTTTCCATCGTCTTGACAGGAACTTTTCGGATCTCATCGGCTGAAGAGAAAAGCCCCACAGCCTGAACCAGAAAGAGATCCTTGCCCTGCTCAATATATCCCCCTCCCACATTCTTATTGCTGGCCTCGAGCGCGGCATGCAAATCCTCGAAACTCAAACCCAAATCCTTCATAGCCTTGATGTGGGGCTGGATGTGATATTGTTTCTCGTAACCACCCGTAGTATCAACCCCAGCAACCCCTTGTACCGTCATCAATCGGGGGCGAATCATCCATTCCTGTATGGCCCGAAGCTCCATAAGTTGGGTTTTCTGTTCAGGGCCTGTGGCCGGCTGATCCGCTTCTACCGTGTACATAAAGATTTCACCAAGACCGGTGGAAATTGGCCCCAATTTCGGTTGAACACCTTTAGGCAACTCGCTTAAAACAACCGACAACCGCTCGGCGACCTGCTGACGGGCCCAATAGATATCCGTTCCGTCCGCAAAATTCACGGTCACCTGTGAGAGGCCAAATTTTGAAAGCGAGCGAATATGAGTCACGTTGGCAATACCGTTAACCGTCGCCTCAATGGGGTAAGTAATCGCCCGCTCGATTTCTTCGGGCACCAACCCTTCCACGATACTACTCACCGACACTTGAACATTGGTGATGTCCGGTACGGCATCAATAGCCAGGTTCTCAAAAGCAATCCATCCCGTCACTGCAACCAGAAAGGCAAGAAGAAGAACCATCCAACGGTTTTTGACCGAAAATCGAATCATCTTGTTAATCATAAAAAAACTCCCACCTAAATTTTTGAATCGAGGAATTTTCCGTCGATGATGTAGAGACGCCAGAGGGCATCAACACCGATCAATTCCTGCTCGTTGCGTGTTCGGGTGATGTCATACAATTGGTTGTGGATTTCGATGACCAGGGTACTGGGCACCAACCCTTTTTCAAAGTAGGCTTCGATGTTTTGATGCTCGACCGCCAAGCCGCTTATCGATCGACTGGAACGCAAGGCCTTGAGGGAGGCTTGGTACCGTTTCAATTGTAGAATTCTTTCCGACTCTGTTTTTCTGATAGTCAGTTCCAAATTGGTTTGGGCGCGAAACTGGTCTGCCTTGGCAAAGGCTTTTTCTCCGCGATTGAGGTTCAAGATGGGAAGTGGAATTGAAAAGTTAACACCGCCCAACCATCTCGTCCCGCCGTTATCCAGGGCTTCGGTATCGAAGCTGGGACCGATTTTTAAATCCGGCCAGGCTTTGGATTTCGCAAGGCCCAGGTTTTTATCCGCAATATTTTTTTCGGAATGCGCAAGTTCAAGGGTGGAATTAGACAACTTTTCCGTTTCCATTGCTGCGGGAAAATCGGGCCACTTGGTTTTGGGAGAAGGCAAGTGCCGCAGAATGGTTTGGGAAGAAACCACGGTTGCCACTTCGAGCCAAGCGATAAGACCCGCCTGTTCTTGCGTCAATGCAATCTTCTTGAGCTTATAATCCTCCCTGGCAAGGCTGAAGGAGGCTTGGGAAACTTCTTGTTCCGGTGTCAGTTTGGGGCGGGACTTGAGTGCGGAAAGGATTTTGCCGAAGGTCAAGATGGTTTCCTCAACCCGACCCAGCTCCGACCTCATCTGCCGGAGCCGATACAAGGCCAAAACAGTTTGAAGAGCCACTTCTTCTTTATTACGCTTCACCTCAATACCCGATTTTTCAGCAAGCACCTTGGCTTGGAGAATCCGAGATTTTCGCTTGCCTCCCAACTCCAGTGTATGCAGGAGAGAGGTTTCGGTGTTTAGATGAGTATCGTCAGCGCTTTGTCCTTCCAGAATACGGCTTTGTAGTTCAGGGTTGGGCCGCTGTTTGGCAATATCCACAAGTTTCTCATCGCGAAATTTTTCAGCCTGAGAATTGAGCACATCGGGATGTTGGTTCAGCGCACATCGCAAAATATCCTGAGCACTCAACACAAGACATTCTTCTTCCGCAAAGGATATCGATGCCTGAAAAATCATGATAAAGACGGCCAAAACGATGGATCGTCCCATATAAAGACCTTTCCAGTAAAATTTTGATGCAGAAAGACACCGACTCTACAAACAATGTTGTCTTGGGTCAGCGTTAAGAGAGAGATTAGTAAAAATCAGCCAATAGGAGGCCGATAAATTTGGGAAGAAATAGGATCTTGGTGGAAAGAATTGATCCACTCAACTAATCCGATCACTACGGGTGGAGCACTCAAGCAAACACCAGGGCTCGACAAAGGTGCCAGGTTATGAGAGAGGCAACATTGAAGGCAGCTATGCTGTTGGGCTGGTATCTGAGCATTTAGTTCATGATCGCAGCACCATTCAACCGACATGCAAGAAAACGCGATGAGAAGAATCATTGCGACTTTTGGTAGAGTTTTTTTCAGGAAAACCATTGTTCTTCACGATGGCACTAAAATAAATGGATTTCAAGAATTTACCACATCATTTGAAATAGAGTTTCAAAGTCATAAAAAGCCTCTTGTTAAAACTCGCTTTCTTAGAATAGAAACCGTCGGATGCAAATGAAACTCATGAAAAATGCTTATAGGTGCCTAGTCTGCTGTGGACTAGCCGTGACTTTAATCTCTTGTGCCACTTCACAACACAGCAAGGCTAAACTCAACCTATCGCCGGCTATAGAAAATGCGATGGAACTTGAACCGACCCAAGTGGGGCTAGCCTCTTGGTATGGGCCTGGCTTTCATGGCAAAAGAACGGCTTCTGGGAAGAGATTTAACAAACACGACCTCACGTGTGCACACCCTACTTTGCCCTTTGGCACCAGGCTAAAAGTCACCCACCAAAATAACGGGAAAACCGTGATGGTAGTAGTGAATGATCGTGGGCCCTTTGTTAAGCGAAGAATCGTTGACCTATCTTACGCCGCTGCCAAACAAATCGGAATGCTACGCTCTGGCACCGCACCCGTCTCGCTCCAAATCACCCAGTAGTAATGCTTCAGTCTTGCAGGGAGAGCGCTTGGGTTGTTGAGGAAGCCATCGCTGAAGCGGCGGGGCCCCCATGCGGGCTAGCCGGCATGGAAAGCCGAGGCCCGCCGCAGGCGGGAACGCGGAAGGCTTCCGTGCCGGCTAGCCCCATGAGAAGATATGGATGACCTCAGCACTTGCCACCGGGCGCTGGTTAGCCCAATAAGAG
>JACPFA010000016.1 GCA_016183235.1 Deltaproteobacteria bacterium | reverse complement strand
AGTTAAATAACGAAGATTGCCACGCTCGCCAACGGGGCTCGCTCGCAATGACATCTTTTTTAAAAATGTTAACTCAATATGAAAACTGCCTACTGACATTTTCACGTAGCAGTTAACTGACATATTGACGGAGCTTGTACATTGCGATTTGCACAAGATGTTATTGTTCCTCCGTCATGCAATTACTTTTGGATTGCAAAAGGTTTTCGTTTAGAGCGATGCTGCGCTGTGGCATAAAATAATTACAATGAGGCAACAACTTCTAGCGTGAGCCTGCGATAAAAAAGTGAATCTTCAAAAATTTTGTTTTAGGTCTTTTAACCAACAAAGAAAGGGCTTGATTATGGGAAATACTTCACCATCCGCAGGGATGACATCTGTTTTGAGTTGGTTTGAGTTTTCTTGGCTTAATACCCAGGCCGGCCCCCCCCCCAGCAATTCCAAAGTTACGCCGGGTTGAGCATCCCAAATTTAATGCGAGCACTTTAATAAGGGATCGATATTCCAGAGGGCCCGTTTCATATGGCCCTATCGTGGTAAAAGATTCGAGGCACAAGTATGAGACCCCTTGGTTTTTAAAACCCCATGTGGCAGTTGGGAAAGGGGCCATTAAACTTTTAGGCGCCTTTTCTCAAATGGCTTGCAGCCACGATGGCGGATGGCAGGGACAATGGGATGTAGGTACTAGTAATCATCCTCCCTACCACGCACCTAAAGATGCGACGGTTGCCGTTGATGTATCCATAGATGAACCCGTAGAAGATGGGGGCCAAGCGGTTCCTCAAAATAATCCACCGGTATTTAATGAGATCGATGATTTTGCAGTTACCTTTGGGCAGACTGTCCAATTCCAACTTTCTGCTCAAGATGAAAATCCTGCAAGTTTGGTTTTTTCGGCTAGTAGTTCAAGCCCTGGTGACCCCGTTAATCTTTTTAACGTTCTTTCTCCAGGTGGTTTCTTTGAATGGGCACCACTTGAGAACTTCATAGGTTACGAATAAAAACGACCCATCTGCGGCGTTGCCCGCAAAGCCACGATCCTCACGTATTTCCATATACGCTCCGGTCGCGTCTTTGCGGGCGCCTTGCATCTGGGCCCTTTTTAGAGGTCCCCCCAAATCCAAGTTATTAGAGGTGCCCTTTAAAGTTACAGATGAAGCAGGGTTGACTGATAAGATGACGGTTAAAATTAAGGTTCAGGCACCTCCACCAGGAGATGCGCCAAATTATCCGCCTTTTATTGTGTTCCCGACTCACGACCTTATTGCCAATGAACATAGCACATTTGTATTTAAGGTATGGGCCATTGATAACGAAGACTATCCGAACGTGGTTGATGATCCCATGGGTCATGGGGCTTTAACCTTTTGGGCTGAGAATTTACCCCCAGGGGCTTTATTCAATCCAGACACACAGGTATTTACATGGACTCCAGCGACGGAACAACCTGCCTTGGGAGTAAAATTCGTTGTTCAAGACAGCGGTGGGTTAACCGATAGCGAAACTATTGATATCCACGTAAACCCCGTTATCTTTGATGGCGACGGTGATGGTTTTAAGGAGGATGTGGATTGTGATGATAGTACAGCAATTATTAGGCCATTACATGCAGGTCAGGTCAATCATATTAACAGCCATACCATTATTTGTGAGGGCAATTATGATGATACCAGCATCATTGTAAGTGGACAAAACTTCACAGTAGAAAGTACAGCTGATGGGGATGCCGTCTTCTATGGAGTTGGCCTACGAGGGGCGGGTGCTTTTTTTGGATTTGAGAATGCTCATAATATTACTGTGAGAGAAATTTGGTTAATTGATGCAGGGGTGGCTGATTTACCTGGGGGATGGTTCTATGCCTGTCTCTATTTCGCAAATTCTTCCAATAATGATTTAGAACATATGGTAGTTGATTGTGGAGCTAGCGGTATTGGTGGAGAATTTGCGGCTGCATTTGAGGAAGATTCAGATTTTAATCATCTTTCAAGCATGAGTTTTACAATAGGAGAGGAAGAAGGTAATAGTATATTTTTCCATTCCACAACCAATAATAATACTATTGAGGAATGCAACATGAATGGCGAAGTCATTAATCAAGGTGGCAATACCAATGTTGTTAATTGTATCCAACAAAATTAGGTTAGTTTTGCTTTTGGGTAGGTTTTAGATTATCATGAAGAAGGCGTGGGGCTTTTCATGCCGCACTGCAACATAAAGAATTTATTGGGAATACGGCAACTTCTGGGGTTTAATGGCGATACAATATAGAGAGGTTTCTTCATGAAGTTTAGCCAATGGGGCTTATTGCCGCTTTTGCTGTTGGGATTGGTATCCTGTGGGGGTGGTGGCAAAGATAAAGATGGCTTCTCAGGCCAAGGTGTGTTCGGCCCTAATGTTTCGGGCACGCCTACCACCTTTCGTGGGGCGGGCATTATTAATGATCCAACTTTTTTGATCGGTGGGCCTATGGGCCAAGGGCGCACTGGGGATATTCTTATTCAAAATGACAAAGCGCGCTTCATCATTCAAAAACCTACCCGCAATACGGGGCTTTGGACCTTTGGTGGTAACCTCATTGATGCAGACCTCATGCGCAGTGCCAACGAACCAGGGCAAGATAATTTTGCGGTTTTGTTTCCAGCCTTCAATGTTTCATGGACGGCCAATTATCAAAAATTAGAAATCCTTAATGCCGATTTTGCCCAGGGGCCTGTGGTTATACGTGCCACGGGTGTCATAGATGTTTATGATTACATTCAAGCTGCGATTATTGTGCCGTTTGCAAGAGTGCTGAAGAATGTTGAATTGTATTTTGATGTTCGTTTTAATGACCTCTACGACCCTTTTGAAAATATTTTGGAACTGCGTAACATTTCACAAACCGTTGTGACGGACTATATTCTAAAGCCCGACAAAAATTACATTACTATCCAAACACATTTATTCAATCAAGGCAGTGAGCCCGTACCCTTTCCGGTTGGGGAATGGGTTAATGGTTCTGGTATCATTGAAACCTTTATCCCCAAACAGGGCTATGTAAAGGATGTACAACAAGACAATATACCGGCTATTCTTTATAGTGGGCTAGAAGATGATATCAAAGTATCCTACGGCTTTTTCTACGATCCTATGCCGTTTTTACAGGAAGATGGGACATTAAAACTCGCCGGTGGGCTTAATATTCCGGGGGTTGTGCCGATCTTTTTTGGGGAAGAAAGTTTCTTGCACCTAATTCCGTTTGGTGATGCCTCGGATGTGAAAATTCGTAATATGTTAAAACCCGGCACCAACACTTACACACGCTATTTTTCCGTGGGCGATGGCGATATTAATTCTGCCTTGGCCGCTGGCTTCGATGCCTTGGGTGTTTCCAAGGTATTGATTAATGGCAAGGTGGTCGATTCTCAAGGTGCACCGGTGGACCATGCTAGGGTCGTGATTTTGCAGATTGTGGACAAAGACAAACAACCTGTTTCGATGATTTGGTCAAAGGCCGATGGTAGTTTTAGTGGCATTGCTTCGAGTGGGGTCGATGTTAAGGCACAAATGTTTGGGAACGGCAAATATGCGATAGAAGTTTACAAAGAAGGTTATTTGTTAGATCAAGGCCCCAATGCTGGCAAATGTACAAGCGGTAGTTTTGATCAGGCGACCTTCACTGTCAGTGGAGTCAATTGCACCCTGGGCTCTAGTGGCACCGTTGCTGTGAATGTTAGTTCAGGTGGCAAGGTGAGCCCAGCTCGCATCACTATCGTTGGTTTTGACCCCAGCCCCATTCATCCTGTGGATGGCGTCGGTAAGGCTGGCAAATATTCCGAAATTGCCTTGAGTGAACGGCCTTATGGAATTGTGGATGTTTTATATTATGGCCCTGACGGCAAGGTGCATCCCAATGGCAGTTCGCGGGTGATCAGTGACAATCAATTTCGTCTCGAACCCGGCCAATATAAAATTTATATCACCCGTGGGTTTGAATATTCGGTTTACTCTCAATCCGTCAACATGGCCGCTGGCGGCAAAACTACTATTAATGCCGCCACTGAACATGTATTAGCGACGCCGGGTTATGTGGGGATGGACTTACATCTTCATTCCGTCAATAGCGCTGATAGTGCTTTTGGTTTGGCCTCGCGAGTCTATGCCACCTTGGGTGAGGGCATGGATGTCATTTTGTCTACCGATCATGATTTTGTAACCGATTATAAACCCATTGTTCAGGCCTTAAACTCCCAAGGTTACATAGGTGCCATGGCGGGTGATGAAATTACGCCGCTGGCGTTTGGGCATTTTCTGGCCTTTCCATTAACCGTTGATCCCAACTCCACCACCGGTGGGGCCTATGATTATACCCTGATGCCCAGTGATGATCCTGCCAACCCATCGCATGACTATGTGCAAGGGCCGGGTGAATTTTTTAAAAATATCGATGCTCAAAATCCAGGCACGCAAGTTCTTCAATTGGCGCATGTCCTTGACCCCATCTACGGTAATCTCAAAATTGCAGGGCTCGTGACCTCAACCCTTTTCCCTGATGCGCAGCCTTTGTATACTGTAGGTGATCCGGTAAATTATCGTCTTCATACCAACACCAACAGTGCAGGTGGCTTCCAAGCACCCTTCCCTCCAGGTACCAGCGAACTCATGACCTTTGATTTTACCGCCCTTGAATTGATTGTGGGTGCCTACCCTGATGTTGCAGAAATGTTGTTTGATTCAGCTCTTCCTACCTATTTTAATATGCTCAACCTTGGGTTGATCAAAACCGCCACTGGTTCTTCCGATAGTCACGTGCAAATACGCGAACCCATTGGTTCGCCGCGTAATTATATTCGTTCGAGCATCGACCCGCGGGACGGTTTTGGTAATCAATATAGTTCCATCAGCGAAGAAGAAGTAGCCGTGAATACCAATAACCATCAAGTGATTGTTTCTAACGGCCCTTATATTCAAGTGGTGGCCAAATCAGCCGATGCCACGCAAGCCACCACCATTGGGGGCACGATTAGCGGCGGGCATGTGGATTTAGAAATTAAAGTATCCAGTGTTGAATATGTAGACTGGGATACGGTTGAAATTTACACCAATGCCGATGGTGTGCCGGCCATGGATGCCATGGATAAAACTTATCAAGGCCCTGCAAAAAATTTCTTTTTGGGTATTCCTACTGGTGATGGTACAGGGCCACAGGCCATTAAAAACCGTTATTTCATTAAACCCAAAGTCAAATTGGTAAAGGGCAATGGTTTTGAACAAAGCGTCGAAGATGGAGTGCGCCGTGCCACGATCAGCCAATCATTTGATTTTAACGAAGACACCTGGATTGTGGTGGTGGTGCGTTCTTCGAACAATGTTAAATCAATGTTCCCCATTATTACCAAGGGCCTCGATCCTACTAAAGTCTCTCAGGCCGATTTCTTCAACAAACTCCAAAACGCCCCTCATACCATCGGTGGGGTCAGGGCCTTTGCCTTTACTAACCCCGTCTTTATTGATGTAGATGGCAACGGCTTTGTGGCCAAATACGTCGCCAGCGGCGTTTCTCCCTTGTAAATTGACAGATTCAATCGAAAATAGCAGACTTCATCTTATGAAAGTTACTTTATTAGGCACCGGCACTTCTACGGGCATTCCGGTGATTGGTTGTGAATGCAAGGTTTGCAATTCGGCCGATCCCAAAAATAAGCGCAGCCGAGCGTCCTGTTTTGTGGAGGTGGAAGGAAAAAATTTTCTTATCGATACTTCCACAGATTTTCGAGAACAGGTTTTGAAAAATAATATCAAACGCATTGATGCCGTGCTGTTTACTCATGCCCATGCCGATCACATTCATGGCATCGATGATCTGCGATGTTTTAATTATCTGCAAAAAGAAGAAATCCCGGTTTATATTGATGATGTTTCCTATGATAAGATGAACAAATATTTTGATTACATCTTTTGCAATTGTGATGAGTCTTTGGGGTTTATCCCTAGGTTAATTCGCAAACCCATTGCCGCGGTGATGGAAATAAAAGGCATTCAGGTCAATGCCTTTCCCATGCAGCATGGCAAGGGCATCACCTATGGTTATCGTATTGGCAACATAGCCTATTGTACCGATGTAAAATCAATTCCTGAAACCAGTCAGGCTTATTTGGAAAATCTTGACCTGCTTATTTTAGATTCTCTGCGTTTTAAGCCCCATCCTACGCACATGAATATGGAAGAGTCTTTGGCCCTTGTGCAAAAGGTCAAACCTAAACATACCGTTTTCATCCACATGACTCACGACATCGATCACGACGTTGTTAACCGCGAATTGCCTGCGGGGGTTGAGCTTGGTTATGATGGAATGGAATTAGATATTTAATCGTAAAACCTTTACATTCTGTTACATCCTTATCAAATTTCTGCACCTAAAAAGGGAGCGGGGGTGTCTCTGTTTGAAAACGCGCACCGCGATCCCTACTCGGGCTAAAAAATTTTTTGTTTTTAATTGAATTAGAGTATTCCTCTGTCATCCTCTAATTCAAAAAAAACAATAAAATTTTTTAGCCCTCCTACGGGCTCGCTCCTTGCGCAATGTTTCCAAACAGAGACACCCTCGCTCCCTTTTTATATTTCTCAAGTATTTGAAGAGATATGAAAAATTTTACTGAAGTTGGCTGAGGCTGGAAGGGGTTTGTCCCTGTCGCTTTGCTCAGGGTAAACTCCAGCTTTCACCTCTATGGCTATATAGCCGTGAAAGCCGAGACTTTGAGTGCGTCCGGTGGCCATAACCGCCGGACGACACGGACCCCTGGAAGCCTCTGCCGACTTCAGTAAAATTTTTTAGGTAGGGACTCATTCAATTAGTTGAGTTATAATATTGTTAATGATCATCGGTATTACTAAAGAAATTAAAGATGGAGAAGGGCGAGTGGCCTTGTTGCCTGAAGCGGTGCGTTCGCTAGTGCGCCAGGGCATTACGGTATTGGTAGAAAAGGGAGCAGGTTGTTCAGCTGGGTTTCCGGATATGCTCTATAAAAAAGCTGGTGGTCAACTCATTAATCAGGCCAGCCGTGTGTGGCAGCGGGCTGATTTGATTGTCAAAGTAAAAGAACCTCTCTTGCAAGAATTTAAATATTTTCGCCCCGGGTTAAAATTATTTTGCTTTTTGCACTTGGCCGCTAACCCGCGATTGGTGGTGGCGTTAAAAAAACACCGCGTTAAAATTTATCCTTTTGAAGAATATCGCAATGCCCAAGGGCTAACGGCCATTTTGCATCCCATGAGCGAGATTGCCGGCAAGCTCAGCATTGCTTTGGGCTTACATTTTTTAGGCCGAGTGCAGGGCGGCAAGGGGGTTTGGCCAAATCATGTGGTGGTGGTGGGGGCAGGTAGCGTGGGCTTAGCTGCCACTCAGGTGGCCTTAGGTGTTGGGGCACGGGTGAGTTTATTTGATGTGAATAAAAAAAAGGGCCTAAGTCATTTAAAAAGAAACCCGCAACTTAAATTTTATTTGTCGCGTCCCCAAACCTTGTCAACCCAAATGAAGCATGCCGATATTGTGATTGGGGCGGTGCATGTCCCTAAATCTAAAACCCCTCATGTGATTCGCGCCGCGATGGTAAAAAAAATGGAGCCAGGGTCAGTTTTAGTCGATGTGGCCGTTGATCAAGGTGGGGCAAGTGAAACCACGCATCCAACTTCCCACTCCCATCCCAGCTATGTAAAGTATGACGTGATTCACGTAGCCATCCCCAATATCCCAGCCCTCGTGCCGCGGACGGCCTCGATAGCTTTGTCTAAAGTGGTGGCGCCGTTGGTTCCTAAGGTATTAAAAAATAGCAACTAAAAGCCTATAAGTTCGAGAAATAAAATAGGTGTTCAGTGGTGGGTGTGTCATAAAAAGGAGACATGCCATGGCTGGACCTGCTGCAGTTACGATAAATCCCCATATCATTTCTATCGAAACAGATAAAAGCCTCACTAAAGTAGAAATTGAAATAGAGAGAGGTGTTGTTATTAATAGTACCTCAAGGGGTGGCCAACTCGATCTTGCTAACGCTACTACTACTATCTGTGGCTCACGAAACACCCAATTAACCTTAACGCCCGAAGGGAAAAAATCAATCCAAGCAAGCTACAAACAAGCCAGAGATTTTCTGGCTAGCTTGGGTAGTTTTACTTGTGAAAGTTTAGGCAGCTGGCGGTGCGATTTTCAGACTTCAGAACTAAGGGTTCGAGTAGAAGTTCTTCCGTTTACACCAGGAGTTGAGGGACACCGCAAAGACGAAGACATTATCTGTGGAGCTAAGTTCTATATGGAGCCCATTGATACGAAATCAGTTGCTACTTCGAGATTACCAGGAGTAATCGAGGTAAAGAGTTGTGAATTGCTAAGAGCTCCATTATTACAACAAAGTTTGTTAAAGGCCCGAGAACAATGCCGCCCTGAACCTACTATTGTGGAATAGAATATTTACTTCTTTGCACGAAGATAATTAAAAATATGTAACAACCCATCCAGCGTCAAAAAAGGTTCTACGTGTTGGATGGTTTTGGATTCTTTGGCAAACAAACTGGTGAACCCGCCGGTGGCAATAACCGTGGTTTTGACTTTGACTTCTCGTTGGATGCGGCGAACTGTTTCATCGATCAACCCTAGGTAACCAAAAAACACGCCCGCTTGCATACTCTCAATCGTGGTGGTGCCGATTACTTTTTTTGGGCGAGCAATTTCTACCCGGGGAAGTTTGGAGGCATTTTGATAAAGGGCCTCGTTCGAAATGGCGATGCCTGGGGCAATGCAGCCGCCCTTGTAAAGGCGGTTGGCAGAAATAAAATCAAAAGTCGTGGCTGTGCCGAAATCGATGATAATCAAAGCGCCTTTGTATTTGTAAATGGCTCCAACCGCGTTGACCAAACGGTCAGCGCCCACTTCTTCAGGAATTTTTAACCCAATCTTAATGGGGAGTTTAAGTTGCGCCCGCACGAAAATGGGTTTGACTCCAAAGTAGCGATCACTCATGCGAGTTAAGGCAAATTCTAATGGGGGCACAACGTTAGAAATAATAATATGATCAACATCGGTCATCTTGAGATTGGCAAACTGCAAGAGTTCTTTAAAAAAAATCCCAAACTCATCGGCGGTGCGTTCTTTTTTGGTTTCCATCCGCCAATGGTGCAGCAATTTGCCATCTTCATAAATCCCAATGACCATGTTGGTATTACCAACATCTATGGCTAAGAGCATAAATAAACCTCGCCCGAGACCAATTGATGCAAACGATTTTTTTCGTCAACCACTTCTAGCCAACCTTCTTCTGAAAGACCGAAGACCTTACCCAAAATTTCTTGATTATTTTCAACAAAGCGCACTTTTTGACCCACAAAACTAGAATATTTCTTAAAATCTTCTAAGAGGGGTTTGATGCCTTCGGTTTCTAAAATTTGAATTCCACTTAAAACCTCAGGCAATAAAAAGGCCAACAATTCGTTACGATCAAAATTTTTGCCAGTTTCAATTTTTAAAGAAGTAGCTATTTTTTGAACACTTTCGGAAAATTGTTTGAGTTCACAATTTATATTAATACCCATACCAATCAAAACCGCACGATGACCCGCTTCAACTTCAACCAGTTCCGACAACAACCCAACAAATTTTTTGCCATGAAGATAAAGATCGTTGGGCCATTTGATCATGGAGTGGAGGTTCAAGTTTTCTTTAAACGCCTTTTGCAAACCTAAGCCACAGGCCACATTGATGAAGGGGGCTTGTTGAACAGGAATGTTGGGAAAAACCACCAAGGTAAGATAAAGATTAACCCCCGCGGGGGATTCCCAACTTCGCCCCCATTGCCCATGGCCCGTGGTTTGGCCGTCGGCCACGATCAGCACGGTTTGCCCTTGCCATGCTTTTACATTGGCCTTGGCATAATCTTGGGTAGAATCAAGTGTGGGGAAGAACAAAATTTTGTCCAAATTTTGGATGGGACTTAAAGTTTTAACAAGAGATTCTTGATTAAATTTCATAGGTTGCTCCGTAACCAGCTGAGATTACTAAGATTTTTTTTATCCTGCAAGTGGAAATTTGCCCTGTTGACACTATGCAGCGCACCTCCTTATAATTCGCTTAAATTAATTTATGAAACCCATTCAAAATTTACGTAAAGACTTGGGGCTCCAGTTGGGAATAGCAACGGGTTTTCTGCTAGCCTGCTTTTTTACTTTGGTGTTGTTATTTTTGCAAAGTCTTCCACCCGAACAATTGGCCAATTACAGTTTGATTCGCACGCTCGCCTTGTTTGCAGGGCTGTCTTTTGTGGTTGCGATTTATGGGGTTAAACTCGTTGCAAAATTGTTGATTAACCGCCCGCTCAACAAAATCACTCGCGTCTTACAACAATTGGAAAAGGGCGACATGACTGCCCGGGTCGATTCCAATGCGATTGACGAGTTAGGTATCTTGTCGAGGCGGCTCAATAAGATGTTGTTAAAATTGTCTGAGCTCGAAAGAATCCGCCTGCATTCGGATCGTAAACTGGTGATTGCGGAAGAAGAATTAAAATATAATAAAGTTTTAGAAGAAAAAACCCGCATTATTGAAGAGACCAATAATCGTTTAAAAAATGCCTTGCGCGAATATTCGCTGTTGTCGCGGGTTAGCAACACACTTTCTAGCGTTTTAGATCCTAACGAACTCTATTTGATTTTGAGTGAGGTGATATCGCGCGAATTGATGATTGCCGAGTTTGCCATTTTTGTCACCGATCATCGCAAGAAAAATTTCATTTTGAGTGCTAGCCATGGGTTAACGAACTTAGAATTGGTGGGCCAAACCAAGGTTAAATTACAAGAGCCTTTATTAACCGAGATCATGAAAAAACCCGAACCGTTGTTGATTCGCAATAGCTCAATGGTGTCAGAATATTTAGAAGGGCATGAGTTTATTTTTCCAGAACGGTGCTGTTTGTTTGTGCCTATTTTAAGAAAAGATAAATTGTTGGGCATTCTTTATTTTTCGCGCCCGGTTAAAGATGGGTTTAATCTCAATGAAAAAGAATTGTTGGTGACCTTATCTTCACAGGTAGCGGTGGCTTTAGAGAACGCCAATCTTTTTTCCCAAGCCAAAGAACTTACTATCACCGACGATCTCACGAATATTTACAATCGCCGTTATTTTTACCAAGCCCTCACCATGGAAGTAAAACGCAGCAAGCGCTTTAAGCGGCCTTTGTCGCTACTCATGGTCGATGTCGATTATTTCAAAAAGTTTAATGATAATTTTGGGCATTTAGTGGGGGATCAGGTGTTGAAGGATTTAGCGGCGGTGTTGTCTAAAAATATTCGCGAAGTGGACACGCTCGCTCGTTATGGGGGGGAAGAATTTGCCATTATTTTACTCGATACTGAAGTATACAACGCTTACCAAATTGCCGAGAAAATTCGGAATATCATTGAAGAGCACTTTAAAGATGCCAAGATGGGGCAGCAAGACGTTGGCAAAATCACCATTAGCGTGGGAGTTTCAGGCATGCCGGCCGATGCCATTACCATGGATGATTTAATCAACCATGCTGACATTGCTCTCTACTCCGCTAAAATCAAAGGTCGCAACCAAGTCGTAGTTTATAATCGCAAAGTAAAGCCAGCGCTCAAGGCTGTTTAAGGAACAGTTATTTTTTTGGTTTGAATCCCCCTCGGGCTTCATAAAAATGTGACGCTTCTAAACTAGCTAACTTGTCAGCGACCCATCGAGTGTTGTGGGCACTACTAGAACTAGCATGATCAAGTTTTTCTTCTTGAAGGAGATCATTCAATGCCGTGATGATGGCCGGGCTTTGTGGTTGGGGGTAGCCTGTACGTAAATAAGAATTAAGTTCTTCCACATCAACATGTAAGTCACCCGCAAAAAGTCCAAGCCATTTGAGGTATTCCAAGTAGGATGTAAGCGTATTAAAATCGCTCAATCTTGTTTTCACGTCCTTTTTCCATCGCAGTTTCATTGCATCTATGTCTTCGTAGAACGTAGTTTCTGATGAGCGGTAAAGTCTTCCAAGTGTATATTCATAGACATCCGTGCCCCACCTACTCTTTTTCTGCTGATATTGTTCGATTGAAGTTTCCGCCAGCAGCCAATCACCGCGATCAAGAGCATGACGAATGAGGTAATGGTCGTATGCAAAGGATTTCCCTAGGAAATAAAACGTAGGATCATTCTTGTTCCACATTTCGAATGCTTGAGCATGCCATCGGAGGGCCTCTACTTGAAGTGACCATGGCAAAAAGTCCTTAAAAGGATCAGTGAAAACGAGATTGTCAGCATCTTCAACTATTTGTAGCCGTCGTGAAGGGTTGCTTATATCAAGGATTGTGTCGATCGGTATCTTAAGGTGGGACAACATTAGTTCGATTGCGTTAAATTTGCGGGCCTTTTCTTGGATTGTGGCTGCTTTGTCTCGAAACTTAAGATCTGAGGGGACTAGTTCAAGAATTTTTTGGGCAAGTTTGTTGTATTCGGTGAAGACAGACCTTGCTTTGTCCCATTGCGTTTTGATCCAGGGCGAGTTGGTCTGAAGTTCACGCAACGCCAGGGCAGCGTACAGCCCCCGTAAGCATGAGCTTTCATCCTTGTCTTGTCTATAGTATTCGGCGAGCGCTTCATGTAGCATGGCTCGCCAATCCAAAATAGTGGATGTGACTTTTGGGTTGGCCTCTTGTTCTGCTGTAGGTGTAGCCGCACGCAGCGCCTCACCTAAATGGATACTTTCAGCCAGGATGCCTTCGCTCCACGGTGTTAGAGAGATAGACCACAAAGCCCCAATGGCCTTTTTAAGTTCTCTTGGCATTTTGTCTGCCATGGCCATGTTTTGGAAATAAGCTATAGATAACTCGGCGATCTGTTTTTCTGTGTTAGTAGGTGGGGTGGCAGATAACCAGGTTTCTCCTGGTTGACGGTGAGGTTCTGATAAAGCAATGAGTTGAGTTTCGGCTAAATAGGCTTTGGCTAGTGGTGACATGCTTGGGTAAACATCTGCGACCTCTTTTGCAAAAGAATTGAGCGCACGAACGATGGCTTGGAGACTCAATGGTAGAACCATCCCCAAGATGAGATTCCCTAACAAATCTCCATCATCTTTTCGCCAAAGGGCATTGAGTGTATGCGGGGTATCACTGTAACGCACGCGGAAGGAGCCTTCTACCTCAGCTCTATTGAGAAACCTGACAGGCGGAGTTTTTACCGTTATGGCATAGGTTGCTGGGGGCTCGGAATGAAGGGCTACTGGATTTTGTGTGTGGGGGGTGGATAAAACAGGTGCTGTCATGGGTAGCTCCTTGAATCAATATTACAATTGGGAGATACCCAAACTTCCCCGACAGATAGAGCCGGTTCCCTCGAGGCCTCTTAAAATAAGTTGCTTATTTTTTTGAAGAAACTTTGAAGTTCAAAAAAAGCCCTCGCAGCTAAGGATTCTCATGAGAACTCTCACGCCCGAGAAAAGTTAACCCATTAAAATAATAAAGTTTAATGTTCCTCTCCCATCATTGCTTGCATGACTGTGCTGTATACTAGATGTATACTTTTTTCTTCAGTACTCGTCAATTGATAGCAATGAGGCAAAAATAATCCCGATGAGATGGCTCGGGGGTGAAAGCCAATTATGAATGTACCTATTCGAAATGATTCGTCTGACAATCCATTGCAAAATCTCTATCCGTCTTGTGAAAATGGGCCATTAAGAGGGTATCAAAAATTAGACAACATTTCTTTTGAAAATGATGGTGCCAACGGTGGTCATACAGTTTATAGTTCTCAAGATGGAGGTTACGCTAGATTATTTCAAGGGAAGGGCTTGCAGGCCTTGGGGCTGTGCTATCGATGGGACCAGGGTTATGTAGTTTTGTGGGCGCCCGAGGGAAAAGTAGATGAGGTAGCTAGACAGCTTAAAGGATTAAAAGCAGGTCTTGGCCTTTCCCCACCTGACCTATCTCCATTAACGGACATTCCCTTTAGGTTTCATCCCCCTGAGAGACAACCCCCAACCCCAGATCTTACCAATCTTACCAAATTAGAAAATTGGCCATTGGTCGATGATGCAGGGAACCCACTCACTGAAGAACAAAAACAAACGGTGGTTGCCAAGTATTTAGCAAAACCACCGCCTTTGTTACTTGAATACGATCCTGATAATTGGCGTCCCATTAGTTTTCCCCTTAATGAGGAATTGATTGCTTTGTTTCGGGTGATGGTGGGTGATTCTAACAATCAATATTTTAGGCAAAGCAAAAACGGTTCAACCTATTATGTTGCTGCAGATCCAACGCGTATTTATGAACTTCGAACAGAGATCACTATAGTCATTAACCACTTAAAGGGTGGTGAAAATCTTCCAAAGGATGGTCAAAATTTTAAACTGGATCAATTAGAAAATGCCCTGCATATCGTTGCTGTTGAACTGAAGGGTGAAGAATTTTCTTTTAAAAACATCATCAAAGGGGGATTGTTTTTAACCGGCGTGTTTGGTCCTGGGGTGGCTCTTGGCCATGATCTCTACGCCTTGGTTAGAACATTGACGCTTTTTGGCCCTTCCGCTTTGACTGAGCAAATGGATCGGTTATGGTTTGTTCGTTTATTCAAGTGGATTTTTAACAGAAATAAAGATGACAACGATGACGACACAAAGGGTCCCCCCACTACTTCTGTAAGATCGGAGCCTCGTGGTCGTTTTCCACGAGCAGCCCGTAGTAGATCGCGTGGATCTAGCAATACATCGTCTATGTGCGTTGAACCGATCGATCGATTGATCCACCGATGGATTGGTGACAGAATCAGTACAAACGACATCTTGCACCGAGCTGCTATCATAAATGCCGATGTCGATGAGGTGGTACTAATATTAGCGGCCTATGGTCGGCATGATCAACCCAATGAGCAATCTAGGGGAGCCCCCTCCAACCCAACGGTCACTACGGTCACTGAATCACAGCCATGGTACCAAGAGCCCACTGTGAAAGGTACAGTCTTTGGGCTTGTTTTTTCTGCAGCAGTGGCAGTAGGTTATAAAATAATTCAAGCCGCCCCCGAAGCCGCTACTACATTGGGCAGCGGGGTGAGCCGTGGAATGGTGCTATTTTTAGTGCCAGTGTTTGAAGAAGTTTCAAGGCCAAGTGAAATAGATATTTTGTGAGGGGCATGACACTGTGTTGATAGACAATCAACAAACTTATGGTGTGACTTTTAACCAACCTACACAAGGTTTACATATAGGGGCAATACACGCCTTTCCCGAGATGGTTGACTTTGCAAAGTCGCTTAAAGATTTACAAAAGGTCCTTCAAGGTCAGATTTATACTGTGCAATCGTCTTTATCATCTCGATGGAACCTTGGCGGCAAATACATGGGATCAAGTTGGAGTGCAGGTTCTCCAGGCTGCGAGGGTGCTGGATCAAGAGGTTACTAATGGGAACTATACGATTGAAGACAAATTGGTATTTCGAGACATCCCCATTGAGATGTTGTTTAAATGGATTGATACAGGAGGTACTCGGAAAAGTGACCTTTATCAGTGTTACGATCCTAGCCTCACCGACTAATGATCATTCAACTGGAAAGCTTGGCCTACGTTGAATTTTCCCAGGGCGGCGTTTACTTTTTTCAAAGTGGCTAGGTCGCCAAGATCACACCAAAATCCCTTATGATGATAGGTGCTAATTTTTTGTTGGTCTTGAATGGCGGGCAAAATTAAATCGCGAATGAGACAGCCAATTTTCTTTTTGCCAAAATAAGTAAGTAGTTTTGGATCAATGATTGAAACTCCGGAAAAAATTCCGTGACGAGATTGCTTCGCGGACGCTCGCAATGACAGACCGATGTCATTGCGAGCGTCTGCGAAGCAATCTCGAGGGCCAATCCCTAAGACCTGACCCCTTGCATTATAATGAATATAATTGGCGACTTTAGCTTGGTCAGGGCCAACAATGGCCAAAGTGGCTAAGGCCTGCTTTTTAAAATGAGTCTCGATGAGTTTTGCTAAGTTAATATTGGTGAGAATGTCACCATTGAGCACTAGAAAAGGCTCAGTTTTGAATAGGCGAGCTGCCTTTACAATCCCACCACCGGTGCCTAACAAAGTTTTCTCTTGGGAAAAGGAGATATTAATGGATGTCATTCTGAGTCTGCGCCAGCCAGAGGCTGGTCCGCCTCCGGCGGAAAGAATCTTCCTTATAGATTCTGGACGATGGTGCAAGTTGATGACGATGTTTTTAACGCCATATTGTTGCAAGAGAGCCAAATTATAATAAAGGATAGGGATTCCACCTACGGTTAATGCGGGTTTAGCTGTATGATTAGTTAAGGGTCTTAAGCGGGTCCCAAGGCCGGCTGCTAAAACAATGGCTTGAGTGATTTGCATATGAAATGGAAGATTCTTCGTCATCATGGGTCCCCCGGTCAAGCCGGGGGATGACACCAATGACATTTTAGATCCTCAGTTAATTAACGATTTCTACTAAATATTTCCCAATCAATTTCCACAACGGTTCATACTCCGGCAAATGGCCAAAGGCGTCTTTTACATATTTCAACGACGTTGGCACATGCTTTAAAAATTTGTCATTACCCTTCATGGTTTTAATAAATTGAAAACGGCCCGCATCTTTGAGTTTGCGCTGTAAAGTGACCAAATAAAAATTTCTTTTGAATATTTTATCTTCTAGCGTTGCCAACCCAGACTTTTCGCAAGCCAATTGATAAGTTTGTAAAAGTTGTTCAAGCATGGCAATGCTTAAGTCGACATAAGAATCCCTCAACAAGGCGACCAAATCGTAAACGATTGGGCCTTGCAAAGCATCTTGAAAATCAATCAGATAAAATTCGTAGCCATGCAGCATCAGATTGCGGCTTTGAAAGTCTCGATGAGTAAAACCATAAGGCAGGGCTTCGATTTCATGGCATAATTTTTCACCCCAAGTTTGCATGGCTTTGCGATCTTCGGGGTTTATTTTGATTTGTAATCGATCTTCAATGCCATATTCTAAAAAATGTTCGAATTCCCAAAATAATAATTTGAAATCAAAGCGGCGGGAAAAGGCCTGACAATCAGCGTTAGGCGTTGCAGACGTTTTTTGTAGGCGAACCAACAAATCGATCGCCTGTTTGTAGAAGAAAAAAATCATCTCGGGGGCCGCATTTTGGATCAAAGACTCTAAGGACTGGTCGCCTAAATCTTGTAACACAATCCAACCTTTTGCTTGGTCAACCCCCAACACTTGTGGAACCGGCAATTCATTTTGTTGCAAAAAACGCTGAATGTTTAAAAAAGGTAGTTCGGTAGGGGGAGGGTTGGAATGAGTAATTTCTTCCGATACGCTCCATTTCCCGGCGGGGATTTGCATGAGAATATAGGCCTGGCCGTCATGGGTGGTGAGGCGATAATATTCTCGGTAACTGGCTTCGCCAAAAAGTTTTTTTACTTGGATGGATTTAGATTGAAGTTTGGTGAGCTGATTAAATTCAGCAGTTGATATGGGCTGCATGACGAATGAGGATATGACAAGGCTGCTGTGGATTGTCAACTCTTAGCAAGCACCATTACTTTTTGGCCATGCAAATGGTGGCCTTGGGCTCGGCAAATTTTTCTCCCACATTCAGATAATGGGGATCAGCGCCATGAAAACTGTAGAAGGCGACGCCAGCCTTGAGTAGCATGGATTGAGAGACATTAAAAAACCCTTCAACGTCGGTTTGACGATTTCCCCAAGCCCTGGCCCATTGTACCCACTCTTCATCGGTTAAACGATTAGATCTGGAGAGTAGCAAGATCGATTGTTGAAGCCGCCCTGAAACAAGGATGTTTCGATTGGGTAGACTGTTGGCAATGAAAAGAGCCAGCGATGATAAGGGGGCATGATCTTTTACATCTTGCCTTCCATCCAGCAAAGTCCATCGGATCCATTGTTGTGCTTGTGGCGTAGGTGTTTGGGCACCACCTTGATTGGCAGTCTCAGGGATTTCGCAAATACTCGGCATGGCTCCACACAGTTTACGCGCCCTGCCTTCGAGAATAGGTTTTTCATTAGGGTCTTGGAGGCTGTAAAGGTCTTTTGGGTAGTTATGTGGATTATTTTCAACTTCCCCCGGTGCAGGATGCATCTCAAAAAAGGGCCGGCCAAAGGGAATAGTAACTCCCGGTTCTTTCTGCCTTGCAGCAACGACTTCCTTGGCTAAAGCTAGCGTTGCTTTTTCAAGCCGATGACGTTCTTGGTTGGCTCGTCTGCGTGCAGCCCTTGGCCCATCTCGAAGCTCGGCTGCCAATTCATAGGTATGGCATTGAATGCGAACTGGATTTGAATCGCCCATCTTTCCCCCCGGGTAAAGTAAATTCAGTTTATTTTATCGGCAGTTAGGAAGAACCGTTGCTAGTTGGGGGGACCTCTAAAAAGGGCCCAGATGCAAGGCGCCCGCAAAGACGCGACCGGAGCGTATATGGAAATACGTGAGGATCGCGGCTTTGCGGGCAACACGGCAGATGGGTCGTTTTTAGAGGTCCCCATTAGCAAGCCATGACTTATGGTCAAGAGATTTGAACTTCATCACCAAGATGAAAAAACCCGTGCTCGTGCAGGGGTTTATCACACCGCTCACGGTAGTTTTGAAACCCCAGCCTTTATGCCCGTGGGGACCGTGGCGGCCGTTAAGGCCTTGACCCCCCATCAAGTCAAAGACTTAGGGGCCCAAATTATTTTAAGTAACACCTATCATCTATATATGCGCCCCGGGCATAAACTGATTGAACGCCTAGGTGGATTGCACCATTACATGGGGTGGGAAGGGCCTATTTTAACCGATAGTGGTGGGTTTCAGGTCTTTTCGTTGGCTCGCTTGGCCAAGGTAAGCCATGACGGAGTTAGCTTTCAATCTCACTTAGATGGCAGCAAGCATCTGCTAACCCCTGAATTAGTCATCGAAATTCAAGAATCTCTCGGTTCTGACATCATGATGCCCCTAGACGAATGCCTCCCATACCCTATGACGGAGGAACAGGTTCAAGCCTCCGTTGAAATCACCTTAGCTTGGGAAAAACGCTGCCTTAAGGCCAAGAAGAGCCAAAATAATTCACTATTTGCCATAATCCAAGGCGGTATGTACAAAAATTGGCGTCAACAATGTGCCCAAGAATTATTATTGATGGAGGGCGGCGATGCCTTTGATGGTTATGCCATAGGTGGGGTTTCGGTGGGTGAACCTATGGAGCTAGCTTATGAGATTACGGATCGTATGACGGAGGTGCTTCCCAAACCCAAACCCCGTTATTTGATGGGGGTGGGCATGCCGGTCGACATCATCACGGCCATTGGCCTAGGCATTGATATGTTTGATTGTGTGATCCCCACCCGCAATGCCCGCAATGGCATGCTTTTCACCGAACATGGCCCGATTAATATTCGCAATAGCCAATACCATGAAGACCCTAAACCCATTAGCGAATCTTGCACCTGCTACACGTGCCAGCATTTTTCAAAGGCCTACCTCCGTCATATCAGTTTGAGTAAAGAAATCCTCTCACCGGTGCTTAATTCAATTCATAATTTACATTACTACTTAAGTCTGTTAAGCGATGCACGCCAGGCAATTCGAGAAAATCGCTTTGCTTTGTTCCAACAACGGTTTTTGAGTCAGCAAACATTAGGGTCTGACCGGGAATAAATGTTCTTTTTTGGCGCTCAGATTGGGGTCAGATTTGGCCGATCTGAATGAGCAAAACCGGAGGAATAGCAGGGCTGTTTTGAGGATTTTGCGATTGAAGATCGGTCAAAGATGGCCCCAAGATGAGATGCCAAAATGAACATTTATTTCCGGTCAGGCCCTTAGTTAGGAGTTGAATCATTCATGAAAAAGAATCTTTTATTTTCAATCAGTGCTTTTGTCGGGGCTACTTTTTTAAGCCCCTTGGTTGGGGCTCAAGCCCAGGCTCAAAACGGTCAAGGGGGAATCGCTAGCCAATTCTCGGTTTTTTTCCCCCTCATTGCAGTGTTTGTGATTTTTTATTTTTTATTGATTCGACCCCAAAAAAAACAGCAACAACAACGCAAAACAACTCTGGCGGGCTTGAAAAAAGGTGATAGCGTGGTGACCACGGGTGGCTTTCATGGGAAAATTTCGGCTATTAATGGTGATGTTTTAACCGTGGAATTGGCTGATAACGTTCGAGTTAAGATGGACCGCGAAGGAGTCATGGGTCTTAAAAAAGAGGAATCTAATTCAAAGTAAAATAAAGTAAAATTATGGGAAGCACCTGGCGTTATAAAACTTATTTTATCCTCTTTTTAGTGGCTTTTTCGGGTTTCTATTTAGTACCCACCTTTTTAAACTTTAAAGCCCAACGCGAAGACTTGCAAAAGCAAAAACTTGATATTCCCTGGTATCATAAAGTTTTTCCTGCTGATCAAATTAATTTGGGTCTCGATTTGCAAGGTGGTATTTATTTAGAGTTAGAGGTTTTGTTTGAAGACGCCATCCATAATCAAGTGGATCTTACGGTTTCAGCCTTAGAGCGTTTTTTAGAAGAAAAAGAGGTCAAAGGAGTTAAAGTAACTAGGGTTGCTAAATCCGATACGATTGAAATGGAATTCTCTGACGAGGCCAGTCGCAGTTTAGTCGAAGGGTTCTTTTTAAAAAACTATTCAGAAGGTTATCACAAAATCACCAAAACCCCTGAATCGGTCCCTGAAACAGCGCCCAGTGCTGGTCTGCAGGTCTTTTATAAAATGACCGATGCCCAGCGAGTGAATCTAAAAGATCAAACCCTCAATCAGGCGATTGAAACCATTCGCAACCGGGTCGATCGTTACGGAGTTTCAGAGCCCGCTATTTCTCGGGTGGGGGACAATCGTGTGGCCGTTGAATTGCCTGGCGAGACCGATCCTGTGCGCGCACTCAGCGTTATTATGCAGGCCGGCAAATTAGAATTTCGCTTGGTTGATGAAACCCCATTAAAAGAAGACCTAGCCACATCCGTAGCCAAAGCTAGGGCCGAAAATAAATTGCTCGATGATTATTCCCGAGAAACGGTTGAGCAAATCAACGATGCCCTTAAAGGTAAAATCCCCGAAGGCACCGAAGTTCTTTTTCAATTAGAGCGTGATCCCAAAGATAAAAAAATCACCGGCGGCAAACCCTTTTTGGTCAAAAATAAAGCCGATGTAACCGGTGACATGCTCAAGAGTGCGCAGGTAGATATTTATCAAAATAAACCAGTAGTGAGTTTCACTCTCAAGGCAACGGGCAAAAAATTATTTGGCGAACTGACTGAAAAAAATGTGGGTAAAAATTTAGCCATCATCTTAGATGGCAACGTGATGTCGGCCCCTAACATTGAAGAAGCAATCTATGGCGGTAGTGGCCAAATTAAATTGGGTTCAGGGAATTACGATCAATTATTACGCGAAGCTCAAGATTTGGTGGTGGTATTGCGAGAGGGCGCCTTGCCTGCTTCTCTCAAAGAAGCGACTAAAACGATCATTGGGCCATCGCTCGGCAAGAGTTCTATTCAAAAAGGGATTTCAGCAATGCTGATTGCCGGGGCCATCGTTATTATCTTTATGATTTTTTATTATAAGTTGTCAGGCGTCGTGGCCGATCTTGCTTTAGGGTTTAATGTGCTTTTCATTCTAACTTTGTTGGCTATTTTTGGGGCGACCCTTACCATGCCTGGGTTAGCAGGGATTATTCTTACGATGGGTATGGCGGTTGATGCGAATATTATTATTTTTGAACGTATCAAAGAAGAACTGGCTGAAGGCAAAAAAGTGGTTGCAGCAGTCGAGGCCGGGTTTAGCAATGCCATGAGTGCCATTGTTGATTCTAACTTAACTACCTTTTTTATAGGCATTGTACTTTATCAATATGGAACGGGCGCTGTGCGTGGGTTTGCAGTTACTTTAATGATTGGGATTGCGACCACCATGCTAACCGCCATTATGGTGAGCCGCTTGATGATGGAATATTTGGCCAGAAAAGCTAAAAATCAGAATGTGTTGAGTATTTAATTTATGAAAATCAAAACACCTCATATTCGTTTTCTTGAATTGAAATGGCCATTCATAGCGGTTTCGGTTTTACTCATTGCCATGACGGGCTATCTTTATTTTACCAAGGGTCTTAATTACGGGATTGATTTTAAGGGCGGCTTGACCATGCTGTTTCAATTTTCCAATCAAGAATCGGTTACTGAACGTAAAATCGATGAGGTGTTACGTAAAGCCGGTAAAACTAACATTGTGGTGCAGCGGTTTGGCAAATCGGAAGAAAACACCTTTGTGTTACGAACCGAAGTTGAAAACATCGATTCCAATAAATTAGTCGAAGAAGTCCAAAACGCCTTCAAACAAGATCTCACTTTAGGTACCCCCACCCTACTTAAGAACGATTTTGTAGGCCCTAAGGCGGGTAAAGAATTAAAACGCAAAGGCCAATTTGCCATGTTGATTGCCTGGGTGGTGATCCTTTTATACATTGGGTTTCGATTTGATTTTTATTTTGCACCGGGCGCGATTGTGGCGTTGATTCATGACGTATTAATTACCGTGGGTGTCTTTGCCATAACCGGGCGGGAGGTCAACCTTACAGTGGTTTCGGCCTTGCTCACCATTATTGGTTATTCGATCAACGATACCATCGTGATTTACGACCGTATCCGCGAAAATATTGCAAAACATAAAACCATGACTTTAGAAAAAGTTATTGATTTAAGTTTGAATGAAACGCTTTCTCGTACCCTAGTTACGGCCTTAACCGTGTTTTTTGTTGTGTTGGTATTATTTTTGCGCGCCGATGGCGACATCCAAGATTTTGCTTTGGCCATGGTGGTAGGAACCATTGTCGGCTCTTATTCTTCTCTCTTTATTGCTGCCCCCATTTATCTCTGGTGCAAAAAAGTTTTTAAGAAAAAAGCTGCTTAATATGCAACCCTGGCAGGTGTTTCCTTCTAATCCTGAATTGTGCCAGCAACTGGCTAACCAAGTTGATATCATGCCGCTAACAGCGCAACTGCTCATCAATCGTGGTTTGTGCGAGCCTGAATCCATTCGCAAATTTTTGGCCCCGTCGCTTGCCCATTTATTCGATCCATTTTTGTTGGCCGATATGGAAAAGGCCGGGCAGCGGTTGGTAACAGCCATCCGCCAACAAGAAACCATCACGGTTTATGGGGATTATGATGTAGATGGCACAACGGGCACCGCCCTACTCGTTGCTTTTCTCCAGAGTGTTGGTGCAAAAGTAAATTACTATATCCCGCATCGCTTAACTGAAGGTTATAGTTTAAACGAAACTGCCTTAAAAAAATTGCAACAAGCTGGCACGCGGGTGATGATTACCGTTGATAATGGAATACGTGCCAATGCCGAAGCAAGCCTAGCCTTGGCCCTAGGTGTAGATCTCATCATTACCGATCATCATGAATTGGGTGATGAATTGCCTTTAGCCTATGCAGTCATTAATCCCAAACGCCATACGACAGGGCCAGGGCAAGAACTGGCCGGCGTAGGGGTGGCCTTTGTTTTTTTAATGGCGTTGCGCAAGGTTTTGAGAGAGTCGGGTTATTTTACTAAAATCCTTGAGCCCAATCTCAAAGAATATTTAGATTTAGTCGCCATTGGCACCATTGCTGATCTCTGCCCTTTGATTGGGGTGAATCGGGTATTGGCAAAGTTGGGTCTTCAGCAAATCGCAGCGAGCAAGCGGCCGGGTGTAAAGGCCCTTTGTAAAGTTTCAAATATAGGTGAAGCAGTTCATGTAACCGATGTGGCCTATCGCATTGGGCCCAGGATTAATGCGGTGGGTCGATTAAGCGAGGCCAGTTTTGGGGTGAGATTATTATTGACGAAAGACGAAGCAGAGGCCTTGGCCTTGGCGGATCAGCTGGATGCAGAAAATCAAAAACGCAAACAAATCGAAGGCCAAATCACCGCCGATGCCTGTGCTAAGATTGAGTCAACCGAGCTTCACCATAGCCGGCAAAGTTTAGTGGTGCATGACCCGGCTTATCACTCGGGTGTGGTGGGCATTGTGGCCAGTCGCATTGTGGAACGTTACGGCCGCCCAGCTATTGTGTTAGCAGAAGAGGGATCTTTGCTAAAAGGTTCTGCCCGCTCGGTGCGAGGCTTAAATATTGTAGAAGCGCTAAGGGCGTGCGCACCTTATCTCGAGCGGTTTGGCGGGCATGCCATGGCCGCAGGCCTAACTCTCCTGAAAGAAAATTTTACTTTATTTTATGGTTGTTTTGATGCGCAAATCAAACAGCAGTTAAATTCTGCCAATCAAACTGTCATGCCAGGGATCAAAGTCGATGCGACTCCCACGTCAGAAGAGATCAACTGGCGGCTCATGCAAGAATTACAAACCTTGCAACCCTTTGGGCAGGGCAACCCAGAACCGCTATTAGCTTGGGAAAAAGTCACCCTTCGTTACCCCCGTATTGTGGGGGAAAAACATGTCAAAGGTAGGGTCGAAAATCAGGGGCAAATGTTAGAGTTTATCGGGTTCAATTTAGCCACCCAAGATTTTTCTGTAACTACTCAAAAACAAATAATATTTTGCCCTGAAATTAATCGTTATCAGGGGCAAAAATCCATTCAATTGGTCATCAAACACATCTTCCCACATTCATAAATAACGCAAAGCGTTAACAATCATATTGACACGCTGTTCCAATTTGTAATAAGTTTAACCCGTAAAAACATTCACCACTTTATCAGGCCAAGGAGATTAGGTTATGCCAAAGAAAACAAAACCAGCCAATTCCATTCAGACCACCCTCAAGCAAATCAATAAAGTGATTGCTAAGTTTGAGTTGGAGGCTGAAAAAGTTTTAAAACGTCTAGTGACTCAAGGCCGTCGTTCACGCCAAGAGCTGCGGCGTAATTTTGAAGATCTCTTTGCAAAAATAAAGGGTGGTAATTTTGGGTTAAATACCAAGGGTGTTGAAATTGAAAAAGAAGTGCGTCGTTTGGCCGATGAAGTCCTCAGCCGGTTTAAAGATATCGAATTTCTTCCTCAATCTGAGGCCGTCACCAAAGTTTTCGCAGATATCCGAAAAAATTTAGCATCGTTTGTAGAAGTGTTGCGTGAAAATGGGTTGGTTGAAAAGGCAAAGCACTTGGTAGAAGAGGCCCGCGAAAATATTTTAGTAAGTCTAAGCATTCCCACGCAAAGAGACGTGGAAAAATTGGAGAGAAAAATTACCACCTTAGAAAAACGCTTAAGCACACTGGTTAAAAAAGCAGCCTGAGTCAAAGCAATTAAGATTACCTCCCTCGAAAAAAGGGCTTGTCGGACCTATGTTCGGCGGCCCTTTTTTATTGGTGGCGATGGACTTCGTCATTAAAATGATATTAGACGAGTGAGTAACCCAACATCATAATAAGCCTGGTTGGACCTTGTGACAAAGATTCGCAAACTAACTTCTGGTTGAAAAAAATCAAATAATTTGGGAGCCGTGACGCTAATTCCAGGGCGGACAATGGGTGTTAGACCACGATAGGCAGTCATGCCAGCCCCAATTTCAGGTAGGTGGACCGCTAGACTTGAACCATTATCGAATAATTTTTTTAATTTGAAGCCAACATTAAACCCCACAGTATGCTGTTCTTTAACGTCCTTATCAGGATCAGAACTATCGTGTCGGTAAAAGAAATTTGCGGTAAGGGCTAAGGAAGGCGAGAGCTTGTACCGAATATATTCTTCAACTCCTACAGAGGGCGGGGCATTATCAGAGCCAAATCCTAATCCCGTAAAAGCACCAGCTCCCACATCCCATAGGGATTGGTTAGGTATTGGTTTTGCATCTCTTCCTTTGATTTTGAAATAAGCCTCAAAGAGGGCGTCTTCATACGGGCGGTTTCTTTTGTCTTTATCCATCTTAGGCGTATAAATTTTGACAAGTAATTCAATAGCAGGGAGGGCCTCGTGGGCCTCAGGACCTATGGCAGCTAGGACGTGAAGTGTTTCAATAACGACGGGTGGTCGCTCGTGCTTCAATAAGTCGATCAGTTGGGGGAGTACAATCTTGGCTTCAGGGCCGTAGTAGGCAAGGCATTGTAAAATTTCTTTTTGGGTATCCGTATCTAACTTTAAAAAATAATCGTCTACTACACGTTGGGCGATATTACTGATCGGAGGGCGAGGTTCAACTTTATATTTAAATAGCATCTTGGTAGCGGTCATCGCCACTGATGGGAAAGGCTCGGCAGCTGCTTTTTGTAAATAGGGTTTTAAAATCTCGAGTTGGGTTGGGTTGAACTCCATTGAGTTTAACACTTGGATGGCAAATATTTGATAATCGGTATAAGACTCATATTCTAGCAGTTGTGCAATTGCAATGAGGGCTTGGGGTGGAAGTCCCTGTGCACCCAAAAGGCGGCGGAATAGTAAATTCTTAGGGACTGGATCGTCTAAGCCGATGCCGGGTAACCCAGTACTAAGATCTAAAATAACATCGAGATCTTCGAAAAAATGTTCTTCTTGTTGACAGGCCAAGACCCACCAAGCCAGATCGGAGTGTTTGGTGAATTGATTTTTTGTCCAATCACGCAATTTTTGACGAAGGGCATTGGGGAGATCATGTTCATGAGCATAAATCTTTAAACCGAATAAACTATGAGCTTGATATCTTCCATCTTCACTCTTGTCTTCTAGTTTTGCCTGAAATTCTTGCAAGGCGGCTTGTGGGTTGTTGGCGATGAGTATTACACAAGCCTTGCCCAAAGTAAACCAAAGGTGATGATTGCTGGGGTCTAGTTTGTAAAGATGTTTAAACTGAATGGCTTGTGGATGATTTAATTCCAGCAGGCCATCAATCGCCGCATAAACAACCTCTGGGGATTCGTCATTTAATAGAGCTTCAATTTTTGAAAGGCTTGCTTCAGCCGCAGGGCCCATTTGAACCAATCGTCGAATGGCGCTGATCCTTGCCTGGGGTTTGGGGCTAGCCAGTTTTTTGGTGTAGTAGCTCAGTTTTTCCTCTTCAGAATTAATGGCCGTTAAAGAAAGAGAATCGATGGGAGATTTTTTATCTTCTACCAGGCTCGCAATCTTTCTAAAGTCTATAAAGGCAACCGTGGGGAACTCTTTTATAGATAAATAGTTGTGCCAATCGCTTTCGCTTCCCTTGACCCCTTCGGCACGGATCATCAAAAATCGGCCTTGATAAGTTTTAGCCAATTCATCAAAGGTTTTAGCATAACGTTTGCAGGGCACGCACCAGTCTGCCGAAAAGGTGACAAGGGCCAATTGCCCGGGTTTGAGTTTAGATAATTGGGCATCTAATTCTTTTCCTGAATGTACCGTGAAGACTTCTTCGGGAAAGTCACCTTTTTTGACGCTAGCCCCTGATAAAGAAACTGGCAGGTCGGGGTTGTAAAATTGATTTAAGGTTCTTTCTTCCCCATCATTTTGGGCAATGGCGTATTGAAAACGTTCTTCGATACTGACGATGCCATCAGCGTTGGCATCAGGGACTTTTGTTGACCAAAAATGGCGACTTATGGTTTGGCAAGCAACATCTTCACCCGCAGAGCCAATGCTTGAAGCTTGGGTCTTTCCGTTGAAAAACTGGCTAATAGCACTTCCTGATTGACAGGTGTCGGTGTAAACAAAGCGCGAACCATAAGGGAGTTGGTCGAGCAAGTTTTTGAGGGTTCGAAAGGAATAACACACTCCTGGTAATTTTGCGCAAGCTCCATCGGTTTCGTTATCACCATGGCCTGTGACATAAACGACTAAACGGTCATCATCATCCATGCCTTTTTCTTGAAAGGCTTTGACAATATTCTCAATGCCTTCGGCAGAGGGTGCTTGATAGAGATCGGTTGAGCCCTTGGGTTTGCGAGGGCTTGCTACGCCAATGATGAATTCCCCCTCTTGTTCTAAACCAGCAATGGCATCTTCGACATTTTGTAAATGCCTAGCTTCTTTGGGGTCCCCATTAATGATAAGCGCAAAACGCCGAATATTCCCATCACCCATAGTAAAAATTCCTTAGGGTTTTTATCGGCTTTAAATGGGAAGAAGTTCATATTTTTGAATTTTATTGTGATAAAATATGACTATATTTTATAAAATTACACATATCTGTAGCAACTCCCCATAAATTTTTAGATTAAAGACAGGGGTTTAGCACTTCAAGGAAATCGAATTTTTTAAAATCCGTGTCTGCCGTTGCAATTTTGGTAATTCCATTTTCTTTAAGTAAGGCAGCATAATGACAATCATGAATAAAATTTCCCTTGGCACCCGGTAGGTTTTGGAGAACCTCATTTAGAATTTCCTCGTGGTGGGGAGATTCTAATAATAGACGACAATGAGGATGTTTTAAATAAGGCGACAAATCAGCGCAGGCTTGCTTGACGCTTAGGGGTTTTTTTAGCACGCGTGGGTGTGTGGTTAGTCGTACGTATTCATAGTAAACTTGCCAACTAATGTAAAAAAAATCTTTTTGTTGCAAGATTTTTTTTAAAAAAGATCTTGCCTTGGTATGTTCAAAAAAATCCTCGATGTGGGCATAAAGAAAGAGATTGGTGTCAATGGCAAGACTCATAGAGTACCCCCTCAATTATTCATGATCGAGAATATCGTAAAGGCTACTTCGATCAGAAATATCAATGCCTTCTTGGGGCCCATTTTTACGATGTAAAGGGATTGGCAGGTGAGTTGTTTTTTCTTCAACCGTGGAATTAAGCGCGCTTCGTAGGAGATCGTTAATAATTTCTTTTAAACTAGTGCCCCGCAATTTCCCTATGGTTTTTACCTTTTTATAAAGCGAGTCATCTAATAGTAACGTTGTTCTCCTCATATATTCCATGTAAATCATAAGACATCAAGAATGTCAATATATAAGCATATAATATGACTTAATAAAGCATATGATATGATTATGGAGTATAAGTTCCGGTGAAGGTGCTATTAACAGTCAAGCTGACGGAGCTGACTCCGCTGAGATTGGTAGAGGTCCAGGTGAGCACATGGGTGTTGGAGAGATAATCTTCGAGTTCGCTAAAGGCCGTGCTTAAGAAGGTGTAAGAAGAGGCGTAAAAGAAAAAGCCGCCCGTGTCGTTGGCTAATTGCAACAAATCAGCAATGTCGACGATGGTGCCCATGCCAATGAGCACCAAGGGGATGCCTTGGGCTTGGGAAAGGGCAACCACTTCAGCTCGAGTGTGAGAAGAGGCGTTTTCTAAGCCATCGGTGAAGGCAATAACAAACCTTACTTTGCCAGTTTCAGCCGAGGTATTGGTGAGGCCTTCATAAATTCCATCGTAAAGGGCCGTAGAACTGCGAGATGGATTTCCGGAAGTAACGGCCGAGGTTAAGGCAGAGTTATTATCGGTATAAGTTTGAACCACGCTGACAGCTTCGGAAAACTTGATCACTTCACTTCTAAAATTGTCAGGGATGTTTTGGTATAAAGTGGTTAGGCCGGATTCAAGCGCGCTTAAATCATTATCGCTCATCGAACCGCTGTAATCCATGACGGCTGAAAATGAAAAAGTGGTGTTGGCTGCATCGGAGGCAAAATCGGAAAAGGCGGTGATGGCACTCGCGCTATAGGTTTGGGTTGAAGTATCGCTGAGGGTCTCGGTGATTTGTACGTCAGTGGTGTTCCAAGTATCTGAAGTGTGATTGTCATCGGTAGTGAAAAAGTAGGCCCGGTGGGTGGTGCTGCCACTTAAGGTTGCGGTGAAAATGCAAAGCGAAGATTGATTTTCAGCTGCATAATCGTTGATTAGGGCATTGAGTGCATCTTCTGAAATGCCAAAAACGTCTAAAATATTGCTGTCGCCTATTTCTGAAACCAAGCCGCTTAGTTCATCAACATCGATGGTCTCGCAACCGCTTTGCTTAGAAAGATTGATAATATTTTCCATGTTTTGATCGGTGAGCAAAGAATTGATGAGTGATGATAATCCACAGGAAATTGGGCTTAAGAAAAGGGGTAATAAGATTAAGAAAAGGGCCAATTTCCGAAAAGGGTTTTTTTTCATAAGGACCTCCGTGGATAGGTTAGTGGATAGGTTAGACAAGTTATGGGCTAAATTTGGCAAAAAATCACCCAAAAAGATTTTTGTTTGCAAACCTGGCCCCCCAAACCATTAATTGAATACGATTCAGGGGGTTGATACTTTAACCTAATGACAAGGAGTCAAAACGCGTTTGGTTGCGCTTGGTAAATCGCTATGAAGAGGCTTTTGAGATAAATTGATTAATGATTTTTCGGTCGAGGTTTCCCAAAGGGAGATCTGTAATTTCAGTTAAGGAAAAAAATTGCCCCGTGGTGGAGGGCAATTTTTTTTGTGCCCAAGTGGTTTTGTAAATGTAAGTGATAATTTTATGATGGGTGATGGTATGCTGTGTGGTGCCCACAAAAGAAAAATTTTGAATAAGTTTTGAAGGTATATGGGGGTTGGGTAACCAATGTTCAAGGGGGGCATACATCCCTTTTAACCAGCGAAATTGGGGATGGCGTTGCGTTAAGAATAAATTCCCCGCGCGTTCAATGAGTAAAGCCAAGCGGTTGAGATTAACGATTTCTTTTTTAGGAGATGTTTTGGGGAAAACTTCAGGCCCACCTTGGGAAAGACATAGGCAATGAGATTTTATGGGGCATTGTGGGCAGTTGGGGTTTTTGGGGGTGCAGACTGTTGCCCCCAATTCCATCATGGCTTGGTTAAAATCTCCGGGGGTTTTTAAATCAATCAGTTGATCAGCTTTAGCTTGCACCGTTTTTTTAAGTTGAAGAGCTTTGGCATGACCTTGGAGTGCAAAAACCCTGGCTAAAACTCGAACCACATTGCCATCGACTACAGCCGTAGCTTCGTTAAACGCAATCGAAGCAATAGCGCTAGCCGTGTATTCACCAATCCCAGGCAGTTCTAACCATTCAAGTTTAGTTTTTGGAAAATATTTTTTTTGATAAATAATTTTTGCAGCTTCGTGCAAATGCCTGGCCCGTCGATAATAGCCAAGCCCCGACCACAAACCCAACATTTTTTCCAACGGGCTTTTAGCCAAAATTTCGATGGTTGGAAATGCTTGAATAAAACGTTCAAAATAAGGAATGACGGTTGCCACTTGGGTTTGTTGTAGCATGATTTCGGAGACCCAGATTTTATAAGGATCGCAGGTTTTACGCCACGGCAGCTCCCGCTTATTTTTGTCGTACCACTTGAGTAGGGCTGGGGTTGGTTTTTTATGATTCATAGGGTTAGATTATGACTCTTCTATCAATTATCAGGGCGTGACAATAATATTTTTATATATTATGTAACTAACTGTAATTAATTGAGTATTTATATATTATAAAACAAATAAGTACATACTTTAATTAAAATTAATAATTTTATATAGTTATACAATGATAGATATTTTAAAAAAGATTATTTCCAGCGGGGTTTTGCCTAGAAATGCGTTCATAACTCACCGTGCACGTAACATGCTCAAGTTGGCATTGCAGAGAAAGATTGTTCGTAAAGTCTATAGACGAGGTAGAGTTTTTTACGAGCTTACTGAAAAATCGATTCCTTTGCTAGAAGTGCTTCGTAGACAATTGCTCGAAGAAATCAAATTAAGACAATTACTTTACCCTCAATCACGCGTTTATAGGGCCTTACTAGAAGATCTGCGTTTCTTAGATGAAAAAAATCCTCGTGCGCAAGAATTTTTATTTTTAGGGGATTGGCAGTTAAGACAACCGGTAGTGCCTAGCCGGTTAAAATTATCTCAAGAACGTTTTTATCAGAAATTGGATTCATGAAAAGTTCTCGATTTTATGGTTCATTCATCAATAAGTTGCAAATCAGACTGAATGTCATCCCTGCGAAGGCAGGGATCCAATCTGGATTCATTGACTCTATCTAATCTTTTCTGCACTGGATCCCTGCCTTCGCAGGGATGACAAACATCACACCAAATCATATTGAGTTATTTTTCCATCCATATTTGCAACTTATTGACGAAAGAACCAAAAAAGATCATGGTGTTTATGACAATTTTTACAAAAGTATAGAATAAATTTATGTCAAAAAAAATATTAGCACTTACGCATGTAGCTTATGAAGGCTTGGGGACCTTGGGGGAATATTTAAGCCAAGAGGCAGAGGTTAAAATTCATGGGCTTTATGAAAAACCTTTTTTAGATATTGCTGCTACGGTTAAAAATTATGATGGGTTTATCATCATGGGTGGGCCCATGAGCGCCAATGACGAAGCCACGATTTCATTTATTAAAACCGAATTGGCATTGATCCCCAAAATTATTGAGGCAGACAAACCTTTGTTAGGCATTTGTTTGGGTTCGCAATTAATTGCCAAAAGCCTAGGGGCTCCTGTTTATGGTCATCCGCAGGGGGTTCAAGAAATTGGTTGGTATCCGCTTTTGCTTACTCGAGCCGCAGCAGAAGATCCCATTTTTAAACAGTGGCCTCAAAAGCTCATGATGTTTCAGTGGCATGGCGAGACTTTTGATTTGCCTAAAGGTGCGGTGCATTTGGCAGAGTCAGGGGTGTTTAAACATCAGGCCTTTCGTTATGGTAAAAAGGTTTATGGGCTGCAGTTTCACCCTGAAATGACTGAAGGGATGATCCAAGATTGGTTTGCCAATATTAAAAAAACTCCACGGCAAATTTTAAGTGCAGCCCAAAAGCATCTTCCCCAACTCCAACTGCTATCAAGTAAATTAGCTAAGGGGTTTAGCACAATATAAATAGAAATTGTGGCTCAAGAACCAATTCTGAATAGGGGAAGGCAACGGCCTCACCAAAAAATCAAAAGGTTGAGGGGCTCTTTTCAAAAAGCACCCCTCAGGGATAGATTTGGGCGGCTGTTTGCGGGAAAAGCTTAGCAAGAGGGGGAGTGTTTTGAGTTGGGCTGCCCTTTCTTCATCCGAATAAAACCAACTATCTTGTCTAACAAAGCGTGGTTGAATAGGGTCATTTTTTTTGGGTGCAAAGGGGAGTAGGGTTTTTAAATAAGTTCTCAACTCTGACTGGGTGGCGACAAGTTCCACCGGGAATCTTTGGGCAAGCGGCAGCACTTCAATAGGAATACCACAGTAAAAAGCCGGGAAATGGTAAAATCGATAGGCCCCTTCTGTCCAGATCATGGTAGTGGGCTTGTTGCGGTGCCAAGCCATGGGATTGCAACCTACTCGGGTGACGGGTAGTTGAATAGGGTAGTTTGAAGACAAATAAAAAAAGATAGGAATTTGCAAAAAAATCATCGCCGCCCAAATTTTTCGGGTGATGAGGGGGCGTTGGATTAAAGGAAATACGATGAGGATAAAAAGTAGTGGGAGGATGGGAAGGAGAAAGCGAAATTCTTTATGACCAATTTTCAAATGCACTAAGGTAAAACTGATGCAGGCAACAATAAGGGATAAGAAAATAGCAGCGAAGGCTGGGTTGTTTTCACATTGCAATTGGTGTGGCTTAAAAATTAATTTAAACAACCATAAAATATTGAGTGGGAAAAAAATGACCAAAAAAAAGGTTAAAAAATTGAAGCCCGGTTCTATGCCAAAAGTTGAAGCGGATTCTCCGCTGCCCACATTAAATTGGTAGTATTGAATAGGGCTTGCAAAATATTCCCCATAAAACTCGTATTCAATGAACATAAAAAACATGAGGCCCAGGAGAATGCCCATTCCATAAGCAAAAAATTGCCCCCATTGCCGCTTGCGCAACTGCCCAAATAAAATAACCAGTTGCCCCATAAAGGCCGCGGCTACTGCAAAGCGCATAGCAAAGGCCACCACCGTGCAAAAGCCAGCCAATATTTGGCTTAAATAAGTTGGGAGGCGAGTGAGATTGAGCATCAAGGTGAGCGACAACAATAAAAACGTCATGGCATAGGTTTCGCTGCTGGTACGCACCAAAAAATAATAAATAAAAGGGGAGCTGATGAATAAAAAGGGAAACCACAAACGTTGATCGCTGTGAGAAAAAAGACGTTTGCCAAATTGATAAAGACAATAAAGCTGTATTGAGCCATTAAAGACAAAAGAAAGTAAGCGGGCCCATAGCATAAGCGATTCGGGGTTTTGGATTCCTAAACCCATTCCCAGTTTTAAGTAACCGGCCATCCAGTAAGAGAGAAGTGGGTGCCGCAATTTTTGGGTGGCTTCCCAGGTTTGCGAAAAGCTCTCCCCCATGATCCATCGGCTCCATTCGATGACTTGGTAGTGTTCGTCCAACTGATGCAAGCCTTTGGAAAAATAAGCGGAACATGCCCCAATCAATAAAAAGAGCAACCACCCTAGTTTTTGGTGGCGTTTATAGGCATGGAGAATCGATTCCATATTTTATTTTGTGTTTCGTCAGGTTGTGGTTTAGCCTCCAGCAAGGCTAATTTATGAGGAACTTTGCACTAAAGCATGGCTTTTTGATCTGCGCCATCATTTTTATAGGGATTTTTTTTTATAAAGTTCCGTTACTTACTCAAGATGGCCCCAATCATAAAAAGGTAGTGACGCTTTATCAACAGTTGCCCACTAGCCCCCTTGCCCAAAAAGTTTACCAACGGAATAGTTGTTGGTTAACGACGAATTCGCTTTTTACCTGTCTGGCTGTTCCCGCTTTAAAGGTTTTAAGCATCGATGCTTATGAAAAATGGTTCTACGGTTTTTTTGCCGTGTTGTTGCTGATCAGTTATCGATTATTTCTTCAATGTTGGTACCCTGCCAATCGTGATTTGTGGGTTATAGCCCTACCCTTTGTGTTTGATCTATTTTTCATCAAGGGGATGTATAATTTTTTGGCTAGCATCCCTTTTACTTTCTTAGCGTTGGCTTTTTTTAAGCAAGGCGTTGAGACAAAGAACTTAAGGTGGGTTATAGCTTTTTTGTTGTCCAGTTGGGCTGCTTTTTTAGCCCACCCCTTCCCATTTTTTATCATCAACTTAAGCATAGCTATTATGACCTGGCACTATTGGAGAACTCGCCTAAAAATAATTTTGCCATTTGCCTTGATTGCGGTTGGGTTTTTCATGGCGTTCATCTTTACTTATTTGTTGACTGCAGCAGATTCCCATATTGATTATACCGCACTTCCGGTATTTCTTTTATTAACTAAACTCTTTGGTGCAAACTTTCCTCGGTTTGGTTTTTTGCCCTTTAGTTTGCATTTGCCCTATCTTGGTTTGTTGCTGGGCATGATGCTTTATTCCCTGTGGCGGGTTCCTGTTTCGTTTAAAATTTATTGGTTGAGTGCCTTGCTACTTTATTTTTTATTTCCGGACCGAGGTAACAGCGGCAGTCATATTAACCAAAGGTTTGTGCCTTACATTTTTTTATTTCTTCCCTTGGGATTGGTGGTTTCAACTCGTTTTAAAAAATGGGTAGGGGCGGCAAGCATTTTTACTTTTTTAATTTTAGGTGCCGATATTTGGCAAGGCATACAGGCAGATCAAAAAATCGTTCAAGAAGCCAAGCAAGTTTATACTCATTTGCCTAAGCAAAGCCTACTTTATCCACTTAATTTCGAAATAAATGGGAGCGCGCGTAATTTCCCTCATTTGCTTCATTTATGGGCGGTTTACCCTGATGATCGCATGGTGCTTGCCCCTAATCTTTTTGCTTATGACCATTTAATGTCGATTTTTAGAATTCATCCTTCTACTCCTACTTATTTCCCAGCCCCTACTGAAATTGAGCCACAACATCTTGCGGAAAATAATGCCTGCCAGCCTACCGATAGAGTTGGAACCATTGATTGTAATAAGTTACGCGAGATCGGATGGGCAAAATTGCTCGCCAATGGCTATTACTACGATTATTGGTTTATTAATGCCCCGCCGCCCGATTTTTTGGCTAAACTTAATCAGGTGCCTCATCTGATGAAGGTGGCTGAAGCGGGGAGGGTGTCGCTTTGGCATTATGCCATGGCAAAACCTTTTGACCCGCCCTTAGGCGTTCTTTTTGACAAACGCTTGCATGGTTTGAAAAAACTCAACCGGCAACGGAATCACAACAGTATTGGAAGCCGTTGGCCCTAGACCATCGATGGTTTGCAGGGTGCGAAGTTGCATGGCGCCGGGGCTCTCAGCCATGGTTCTGGCAGCATGGGCCAGGTTGATGGAGGCATCGCGATCGCCCTCGGCCTTGGTGATGGTGGCGCGTTTTTCACGCTCGGCACTAGCTTGCCGGCTCATCATCTTTTTCAATTCTTCGGGCATGTCGATATCTTGAATTTTGATTGAACTGACCACTAATCCCCACTTGGAGGCTTCTTTTTCTACGGCATCTTCGATCTTTTTCCCAATAAGTTCGCGCTCGGAGAGCAGTGAGTCTAAAATAAATTCGCCGATGATATCGCGCAAGGTGGCTAAGGCATATTCGCGCATGGCAAAGGAATAATTTTGAATGGTGAGAATAGCGAGTTTAGGGTCTTGCACTTGGAAAAAGATGACCCCATTAACGGTTACCGGCACATTGTCTTTGGTGATGGCCTGTTGTTGGGGAATGTCGACGGTAAGGATGCGCGTGTCGATAAAAATGGCTTGATCAATAATAGGAATGACCAAAAATAGACCTGGCCCCTTGGTGGAGCTGTATTTCCCAAGGCGCAAGACCACCGCCCGTTCCCATTGGTAGGCAACCTTAATCATAATGGCGATGAAAAGGGCAAAAAAGAAGGCCAGCACGCCAACCAACCCACCCAACGGTGGTGATACGGCAGCAATCGAAATGGCGACCATTTCGCCAATGACTAAAAAAACAATAAAAAAGACAAAATTTAAAGCCTTCATGGGGCCCCCTTTCGCTGCATGCACTCTAGTACCGAAGCAAAAAAATTCAAGTTTTAATTTTAAAAACTAATAACCAGTCAGTGAACGGGTGGTTGGCTGTCATCCCCGCGAGGGCGGGGATCCAGAAATACTGAAAAAAGACTGGATTCCTGCCTTCGCAGGAATGACACAACGCTTTGTTTCACCCGTTCACTGACTGGTTACAAAAACTAATGCAAATAAAGAATGACCGAGATCACTAATAAAATAGGAAATAGGGCAAGACTAGCCCAAGCTAAATAAACCGCATGGTTGGGGGTTTTTAGGCCCAAGCCATGAGTCATGGTTTGAACCATGAGATTGAGGACGTTGCCAAAATACGTGAGGGTGCCAAAAAGGGAGGTCGCCGCAAAGATCGTACTGTACCACAGAAAATCGTAATTTCCCATTTGGGCAAAGGCGGCAAAGGCAGGAATTTTGTTGAATAGGCTTGCGCTGATTCCACTTAGCCAAAAAGACTGAACATAACTACCAAAAGCAGGGACGGAAGATGATAAAATATTGATAACGGGTATGGCGGTGATAGAAATTCCAAACAAAAGAATAGCGACTTCGACCATGGGTTTAAAAGAAAATGCGTTTTCGTTGCGCAATTCATGGGAAGTTAACATTAAACTGCAACCGGCGAGGGCAAAAAGCAGGCTTTCGCGATAAGGGGTAGGGAAAAAATATGCCCCGCCTGCACCGATTAGAAGTATAAAATTGTAAATCCCCCGCAAAGAAAAATGGGATAATAAATCTCGCAATTTTTCAATGGGTTGATTTTCTTTTTTAAATTTTAGCGAGTCCAGCCAATAAAAATGGATGAGCAAATAAACCAGCGATGTCAACCAAAAGGGCAATAACTTCAGGTGCCAAACATTGAGGGGGTTGGGGGTTTTACTATAAAATGGAAAAAAGAAGGCAAAAAGGTAATCAACGGGGGTTAAGATGGCGCCTAAATTAGTGACGAGGATGATAAAAAAAACAATTAAATGGTTAGAACTTTGGCGGGATTGGTTGGCCCTTAAAAAGGGGGCTAACATGAGAACGGTTGCCCCAATGCCCCCAATAAAATTGGCGATGAGGGCCCCCGCGGCCAAAAGGAGGGTATTCAGCACGGGGGAGCTTTTCTTTAAACCCCTCAGCACAATGCCCCCTGCAATAATATAAATAGAACTTATCCAGCAAAGGAGTGAAAAATAATCTCCAAATCGATGGCGAAAGGGGGCATAGCCATAATTTTTTCCAAAAAAGTGCCAGGTTAAGGCGCTTAATAAAGCCACGACCATGACTTTGTAGAGATTTTTATTCCAAAAACGTGGGGTTAACCAAGGCAAAAATAGGACACATAACAGCAAAACCAGAAAGGGTAAGCCATAGACCACAGGAATGGGGGCAAGAGGGTTCATGTAGGTTATTAATTATTAAAAATCTTTTTGCGGGCGTTGCTGGCTAACGTTGCAAGGGTTTTGTTGGGGTGCTTGCTCAAACGATCTAAATCGTCTCTTAATTTGGTATTGTCGGTTAAGCTACCTTCAAAAAGTAAAAGACCCTTGAGGGCATTGGTAAGTTGCGGTTCGAGCAGATTGGGCTTGCTTAAGTAAGGAGCCGCGGAGGCAGGGTAGGCCTGAAAATCTTGCCGAAACTCTAGGGCGATTAGTTTAGCATTGCCCTTCCCCTCTTCATGTACAATATAATATTGGTTTAATTCGGCGACATTCCCCTTTTTTAAATGGCGGATACTTTTAGTGGTAAGGGTGAGGGTGGTATCAAGGCCATTTTGAAAGCGATCGAAGGTGACATAATGTTGGCGGTTGCTTAAGACCTCGATGGGCAGGAAAGTCACTTTATATTGGGATTTGCCAAGCTCTTGATAATTCATAATCACCCCACGAATAAAAAATTCGGGGTTTTTGCCCCGCAAAGGTTCAGAAAGGGCCTGGGTTGCCAGCAGTGTCGCAAGATTTTTTGGGGGTTGGACGGTCTTGGCAAAGACGGGTTGTGCAAGGGCAAAGCTAATTAAGATTATTAAGGGGTATTTCATGGGCGGAAAATAGCTTTTTTAGCCGGGGAAATCAATTTTTTTAAGATAAGGTAAAACTAAATAGGCCTGATTACGTATAACCTACTGTGCTTTAGACTTTAGCGAGATTGGGTAAGCCCCGTGGTACTCTCCTTCCACGGGGCTTTTTTTTGGACCGCCTTTCATAATTGCCCTTACTATGCGTTGTCCGCCCAAGGCGGGCGCCTTGATCTATGGGATTTCTGAAAGGCTATAACGCCTCCGGTTTAAATTTCTTAAATTCCAAATCCGCTTACGTTCTATTTAATACCTTGACGCTACATCGCAACGCACCAAACTGCCCAGCCCTCTCTCGTAAATCAATGGTGTTGACTTCGAATCCCAAACTTGTGAAAAGTTCCTTCACCCAATGGTCCATTTCATCGATCCCATAGGAAGGCATTGTGACATGATAGATATTTTCCCCACCCTCATGTTGATGTTCGAAAAGTGAATTTGTGTAAGAAAGAGTCATATTAGGGTGATAGGGTACTCGAATCACATGGTACCCGAGCAGTTCAAGTTGTTGGGCGTGTTGATCTAGCTCGGACTGTAATTCTGTTTCATATTGATCATGTCGAAATAAAAGGGATTTAAAGTAATGGCCGCCTTTGGCATTGATTTCATTTCTGTATCTTTCTAAACGTTCAGGGGGGATTGCTTGAATTATCCGTTCGGCAAGTTGTGGATTACCCACTAAAACAAAGGGCTTTCCATCTTTCGCGTGTGTCAATGGTAAAGGGTGAAAAAACGTATCGATATGGGCAATAGCTTGGTTTCCCTTTCCGTTGTCAATAAATACTATTTTTTTGTCGCCAAAATATCTTTTTAAGGTTTCCATAAATGCTTCTCTTGTTCGTAATGGAAAAGTAATTTTATGATGTTCTCCTTCGGCATCAAATTCGGCCATTATAAAATTACCCTGACGCGATGTCTCGATGTTGGAGGGATTAGAAAATTCCCCTTCAATTTCTTTTTTCAATTGAGGCTCTTCGAAGACGTGTCTATTGATTTCATCAATGCCTACAAAAATTTCATCAGGTGTTGTTACAACATTACCACCATCAATATCAAAGGGTGCAACCACGCGCCTCATGTGGAGATGCTCGGCTAGAACATCGGCAAAATTAGTCAGTGATTCTGGTCTAGTGGTGGGATGGAGAAGGCTTATATCTTGATGGGAAGCCTCAATTATAACATTTTCTCCATTCCTGTCTTTTATCACATGAATGGGATCTTGTGGCCAGTCGTGAACTTCACTTTCACTAGTACCGATTGCAAATCTTCCAGAAGCAAAATCTATGCGTGCTAAACCATCATCTGGTAGTTCATCTCTTAACAGACTTCTTATTTCTGTTTCAGATTTTTTCTCAGAGAGGATGGTGATTTTTGCCTTGGGATATATCTGTAAAAGTCGTTTGATGGGTTCTAGCATGTCATATTGGCGATCCTTTCTTAGGACTATAAGCAGGTGTGTGATCCTCCCTTCTGTATCCGAAAGTAGCGTAAGCCCGGGTGTAGGAGACTGACGTGATAGGAAAGAGCGTGCCATAGGAGTATAAAGTGACCTGGAATACGTGAGGATGGATTGGTATAAGTCTGCAGCACGGTGAGGATCTCTTTGTTCTAATTCCTTTAAAAAGTCTCTTCCATCATTAAAACTATTGTTGGTGTCTGGATGCTGAGAATCTTTCGGTAGACCTGAAAAATTTATCCAAGATGACACTACTCGATCAACGAAGTGTGGTGGCTGATTAGATTGAAGAAATTCCCCAACACTGAGCCGCATGTCTTTATTTCTGTCCATTTCGAAGAAGTCTGTAGGTATCCATCGAAAATTATAAATTTTTAGAGTTGCTTTATCTTCTGGGCCAGACATGTATCATATACCTCGTATCACCCTAAATCTGACCGCTGGCTGAATTTAGGGCCATCATTTTACATTCATCGTATTTGTATATCGGCAGATGATATTTTTTAAGTTGCTGGCAAGGCAAACTTAAGGCTGTTGACAAGCGGGAAGGTATCGGATGAGTGAGCACGATGGCCAACGATTGTGCTAACTACACATTCATTCGCTCTGATTTACAGTTAAAGGCCCCGCCAGGCAATAGGGTCGTATGGGGGCTGTCTCGATTAACGGATATTGCATTAGGATTCCCAATGGCTCAAAAACTTGTGGGTAATTGAAAGGTTTGCTGAGCACTTACGAAGAAAAATAATTTATGACGGAGGTATGATTTTGCTACCGTTTATCAATAATTGAACGTCCGAAAATCGTACCTTCGTTGTGGTTTATTATTATTATAGCTACTTTTGAAGGTAATGAAAAATCTTTTTTGCAAAATTTGCAAAATCACCTAAATGTCTTTGATAAATTTTGTAGACGATTTTGGAATCAATTTGTTCATACAAATGAACAACGAGATTTCGAAACCCCACCATTTTGAGCATAGTCTTTAAACATTTTTTGGAAATGACTTTCTTTTCTGCTAATCTCTGAAAAATGTCCCGGCTCTCATTGGCAAATTCCCATCCTTCATCAGCTATAAGATGCTTTCCAATATCTAGACAAATTTCCACCATCTCTTGAAGAAGTTTTTCTACCGCCTTAGGGTAAGGTCCCTTTAAAAATTCTTTATATGTTTTAAGGGCAAACGACTTTAGAGCAGCTTTTTTCTCGTCAAGTAGTAAGATTTTTCGTTGAATGAGTAATCGATCAACCATAACTAATGTTTTAACGCCCGTTCGAAGAAAAAATCATGGAGAGGTTTTGCATCAAAATAACGTGTCATAGATCTCACTTTAAAATCTCGATCACTTTTTTTTTGACGTTCAAAGAGAAGCTGCCCATATTTCAACACCTGATAGGTTAAAAAAGGATCTGCTTCATTGAGAAGTACCAAATCAACTTTCAAGGTTTGTTTAAAAGAATGCAAAAAATCTTCCAATCCTTGGCAAAGCTGAACACGATAATCAAATTGCTGCAAACCACGCAGTGATTTATTCAACAAAACAGCAATGTCCACGTCGCGAGAAGGTTGATGAGGACGTTTAGCCTCTGAACCAAAAAGATAAGCCAACTTAATTTCCCTTCTCTTTTGAAAAAAACACCCTAATTTTTGGATAAGATTTTTATTCATTTGGGATTTTATTCTAAATGAAGCCATAACTGAAGTCATTAAATTCTTTTGTAGGTGTGGTAGCTATAATATAATTTATGACGGAGGTACGATTTTGCTACTATTTATCAATAATTTCTTCTGAAATAATGCACGATTTGTCATTGCGAACCCTGCACCAGCAGGGTGAAGCAATCTCACTTGGGCCAATTGAGATTGCTTCGCCCTACTGGGCTCGCAATGACAGAGAAGCGATTTCAACTGCCGTTTTTAGGATAATCGATCGTCTGAAAATCGTACCTTCGTCATGCTTCTTTATTTCATGCTTCTTTGCTATTAAAACTTGTCGGTCAACGGATCGCCACTTACCCCTCACCGGTGTTCCTATTATCATTCATCAACAATTATAAGATTTTCGAGCAATCAATGATTTGAAAACAGTGGCAAAATCATGCCTCCGTCATGCTTTTGATTGGTATCGTACTGGGTCTTTAGATCCGAAAAAGTTAGGCCTTGCTTCGCAAGATGCCTGTTTTATGGCCGCTGCTTTGGTTATTCCTTCAGATAAAATTCCTGATGTACCCGAAGATATGAAAAAATTTCCGATGAGGAGATTCGTGGCTTATTTTGGAGAGTGTCAAGCCGTCGCTCGTGGGCAATCGGATAGTCCGCTAGTTATCTTCGATGGTTATGATGAACCCGGCCGTGGGTTAAAACTTCAATCTTTTGGCATCATTGATTTAGATAGAGATGGCGATTTAGATGTGGGCATTAAAATGGAAAACGGCGCCATTCTGGTATTTCATAATCAAAATAATTTTGGTGTGCCACAACCCACGAAGCGGTAGAGGCCCAGGTTAGTGCAAGCCCCCACCAATGAACCTTTAAAAGTTGTCAAGTCATTACAAGAGATATCTTTTGCAGATATCTTCGAACCGTTATACAGTGGATATTCCCCGTCCGTACTCAAGAGCTTCCACTGGTTGTCCATCGGATTCCATCGGTAAATACCTCCCCCCTGGTTTTGACTGGAAGTTGCTGCATACAGATTATTACCATAGACGTGGAGGTGATTAATTTGTACCTGCTTTGGCAAGCCAGTGATAGCAAAGGCACTCCAACTTTCACTGAAATCAGAAAAGACATACAAACCTATTCCTGAAGCAGGGCACCCGGCGTAGAGTTTTCCATTAAATTCAGCAAACACCCAGGCACCAAGACCCGCCATATAAAATTTTCCACCACCCGCACAGAGGGGGAGGCCGTTTCCTCCATCCTGCCAGCTAACATCTTGCCAGCCAATGAAGGTTTCTTTCCATAACCGAAACACCCCTTTTTGCGTACTGGCGTAAAGAGCCCCATTGTGCATAATGACATCATAAACGCCGGAGGGTTCAGCGAAATTGGTGAGTTTAGACCACGTTCCGTCCTCCACGAGGCGATAAAGCCCGTCTTGCGCAGCACCATATAAATATCCACCATAGGAAATAAGACTTACGAGATAGGATATCCCCGGTGGGTTTGTGGAGAAAAGCTCCCAGCCTTTTTCAGGATCTTGAGTACGATAAATACCGGCATTGGCAGCGCTGAGATAGAGATAAGCCCCATGTCTTTGCAGCGAAAAGATACTCGTAAACGCGCTAGGGTTCTTAGGGTCTGGAGGGTTCTCTTTGGGCAACCCTTGACTGAGCGATATCCAGCCGATGTCATCTGATTTGAATTGCCACAGTCCATCCATCTCTGTGCCGGCATACAGTTGATCTCCATCACTCAGTTGATCTCCATCACTGTAAAAAAAGTTCACTTCCTTGATATTTATAAACCAAGTTGCGGTTGGGAATCCCTTCATGATGCCGAACGGAGCCATTTCCTGGTGATTGCTACAGGTACAGGCATCGCCAATACCGTCTTTATTACTATCAATCTGGTTTGCATTGATGGTCAGTGGGCAGTTGTCTTGCAAGTCGGAATACCCGTCGCTATCATAGTCGGGTAATTTTGGTTTTTCACAAGTACCACCCGTCGGATTGATCGAGAGATCCACATGAGTCACTTCGCCAGTAACCGCATCACAAAGATCATCCGTACAGGCATTCAGGTCATCGAGGGGTGTGTTGACACACGCTAAGGAAACACATTTCCCTGTTTGCGGATGGCATGCTTGTTTATCCGTACAGGCAACAAGGGTATGGGTGATATTAGCCGTCGTGCTGTCGCACGCATCAACCGTACAAGGGACAAAGTCATTCAAAAGACCCTTTTCCTCCTGCTGCTGACAAAAATCAGCAAAAGGCGGGGTGAAAGGTGGGGGAGGCGGCCCACAGTAGCCATAGGATTCTTTTTTTTCCTGACAAACGGTTCCCTCCGGACATGAAACCCAAACATGCCCACCCATCAGTTTCCCGTTATCCCAGTGGCACCGACGTTCGGTAAGATGCTGGGGATCGATTTCAACCGCCCCAGGCTTGGTCTTTGAAGGAATATAGTTGCACGCGTCGTAATGCGTTTCCTTAACATACTTGGACCCTGGAGTGCCGTCAGCGTGATAGTAGAACGTAATTTTACCCGGAACCAATATCCCATCATAGCTCTTTTCTGTTGGGGGGCCGTCAGAATCGGTGCATTGCAACACACAACGAAAATTGAAACAAATCTTACCCTCTTTTTGATTACACATCCCATCGGAGAAACAGAAATGCTCGATCAACCCTTGAGTCTTAGACCAGACAGACCCCCCCTTAGGAGGGACCTTCGGGGGAAATTTTGGATTGTAAGGGATTTTATCAAATGCTCCTGCGGTTACACCGGTCAATGCGATGGCCATAACAAAAATACTAATTCTCAGCGTTTGTTGTATCACTTCCGCCCTTTTCGAATAATGGAGACAAGTTAAATGATAAGGATTTTGCGGGAATAATGCCACAAAAAGTTGTTAATGATGATTTATGAAAAGCGCAATTTATGACGGAGGTATGATTTTCGGACGATTAGTGATTGATAAACAGTAGCAAAATCGTACCTTCGTCATACTTTTCCCTGTCATACTATACTTTTCATTAATCACCTCGTAATCACCAATCGGTTGTTGCCAGACACGATTCTCATTTGAGGGATTGTGATTAGGCCGAAGGGGTCAACCGTAATTAGGCCTTGTTCCCCACTTTGCAGATTTTGCCATTGCAAGACTTCGCCGGCTTGGGGGCTAAAGTCTTGTAAGCGGCGTGGGGTGACGTCGGCGGTGACTGCGCCCGAAAGGCCTTGCAAGGTGATCTCGTAACGATCGACTTGATCAACCACTGTGTATTGATCCCAATAAACATTGCGATTGTAATTGGCCGTGCCCGAGGTTACCGCATAATTTGTGCCTGAGATGTTGGAGAGAGCCGGGTAACTTTGGTTATAGAAGTGCTCTTGGCCATCATAATAGCCTACCAATTTTCTAAAGTTGATGGGGGTGCTGGGGTTCCAACCCATGGCGATTTGCGAGATGTGGTCGTCGCTGTTTACCATGCCAATGAAACCGCGGTGGCCTTGGTTCATTTCTTCGTAGAAGCCATAGCCTTGGGTGGCCGCTGGGATCACATTGTCGTTGGTGCCATGAACCGCAATGATAAATCCATTGTCTTCATCCATGTAATCAGGATCGGAGGCGAGGGCTTGGTGATCCATGAAGGTAAACACATTCATACGGTCATTGAATTGCTTTAAGTGTTCGTTGGTCATGGTGCCATCGAGCCAACGAATGCCTAAGTTACGTACGGTGTTTCTTGAGTCGTTGGGGGATCCCCAAAAGCGGGTTAGTTCTCCAAGCCAATTCCCAGAATTACCGTAATCGGTCATGGCTTCGCTAGCATAGACGATGGAGAAGATTTTTGGATAGTGCATGGCAAGGGTGATGGCGCCTGAACCACCCATGGAGTGGCCGTAAACATAGACGCGTTTTGGATCGCCCGCCCATTGTCGTAGGGTGTCTTTCACAGCGCGCAAAATTCGCAATTCGGTGTAATTGCAAACCGGGCCTGGGGTGACATTGTAATTAAATTGATTAGTACTGGCACCTTCGGCAAGCGGGCCATTAAAATTGTGTTTACAACTAAATCCCCAATACCAATCTTGTTCACTATCGCAGCCATAATCTGGAATCGAACAAGCGGATTCGGCACTGATATAAATACTGTTGTTCATGGCGTAATAGACACTGTTGGTATAGCGGCTGTTCTTGCCTTCGATGTAGAGCGCGACTGACAAGGGATTTTGAGCGTCGGGTTGGTAGTTACAAGAAGGTAGAGTGACCGAATAATTGTAGGCATAACCATGGAAGGTGGGGTTCCAATTATGATAATCCATAAATTGCGTGTAAACCAAACCGCATAAGGTTGTATTGCCGGAAAGGCCAGCACCACGCCACACTAAGACGGGCTGAGGGTCAGCCACCGTTTCACTTATAGTGGCACTTACGCTGTTAGTCGAACCCAAGGCGGATTTATTTTCTGAAGTGGCATTGGCCGTGGTTACAGCGTAGTAAAAATCGCCATTTTGTTTGGTGGTGTAAACAAAGAGACCTGTGGTGTTACTCAGCTGGGTCCCTAGATCTTGAATCATATAACGGGATTGCCGGCTGCCCGAGCGCACGGCTTCAATGCGATAATAACTCGAACCTTCTTTGACGATGGCAATGGGGATGGCGCTACTGAGATTGCTGCTGTTGATCGGTGCGGTGTGACGATATACAATGTAGCGTTCTCCGCTGATGCCGGTATTTTCGTTCCAAGTGAGGAAGGTTTGACCGGAACGATGGAACACTTGCAGATTGGCGGGCTGGGCTAGATTAACGTTGTTGGTGGTAGGCGTGATGACTCGCTCGTTTTCTGGATTGAAATCCACCGGTTCAGGTTGTGGTGTAGGTGGGGGCGGAGGCGGCGGAGGCGGTGGTGGCACGGGCGTCGGTGTTGGCGTGGGTGTGGGTGCAGGAGGTGGTGGTGGAGGTGGCACAGGTGTAGGTGTGGGAGTTGGTACAGGCGTCGGTGCGGGTGGTGGTGTGCTTCCACTGCCATTTCCTTGCACTACGAGATAGGGTCGTAATGACAAAGTGCCATTTTCTGAAGACCCTAGACTGATTTCTTCCCATGCATTGCTATCCCGCAAAGTTAAACCAAAGTTTGTGTTGGGGTTTTGCACCCATTTGTTGACACTATTCGTGATGTCAAACAACACTTCTCCGTTGCTGAGTTGGCCATTCACTGCCGTGGCGGCGTTGAAATCACCGCCCGCTGTTGCCCAATTACCATAGCCTGGGCCACGAGAAATCCAGGTGGTACCATCGGCCGTGCATTCATATTGATTGACGCAGGTGCCTTCTTTCCAATTAGCCGTAACTTCGTAGGCTTTAAGCTGTGTGGGGTTGCCGCTGACCACAGGAAGATGCAAGATGGCGCGATCGATCTGATTTTGTGAGTCGATCGGAGTTAGATTCATCTTAATGAGCCCGATCCGGATTTGTGAACTGGCGTAGTTTACGTTGTAGAGATAAATGATATCGTCATTACCAAAGTTGCCGACTGTTTCGGGAATGTAGGTCCAGTCGATGCCACTCAAATAGGTGTCTTCGATATCGCTTAAACTTACTTGGAATGGCCCAGGTTGTGGAGTGGGTGCGGGTGGAGGAGGCACCGGCGTAGGAGTGGGCGTTGGAGCTGGAGGTGGTGGCACAGGTGTTGGTGTGGGTGCAGGCGGCGGTGGTGGCACAGGTGTTGGTGTAGGCACAGGGGGTGGTGGCGTTGGAACAGGGTCTGGCACGGGTTGACCGTTGTTGGCAAAGTGCAAGAAAGTCGTGCCTGCGCCTACCGAGTTCACCAATTCTTTGGTGCTGTGGTAGTGTAACGAGTCGTTATTATAGAAAGGATCGGTTTGGCCAGTGTTGAAACTGGGGCGAGCATAGTCGTCTAGCCAAGTTTGATTGCCGGTCACAGCATAACCCAAACTAAAGGCATCAGCGGCCAGAACCATCCAGTTATTGATTTCCTGGGTGCCAGTGCAAGCGCCAAACCAAGCTCGGTCACCGCTTCGGGTGGTGTTGCTGGCCATGGAATTAAGCAAGGTGTTCATGGCAGGAATGGCATTGGGGTCTTCGCTAATTCCGGCATCGCGAGTCGTGATGATGTATTCACCAATAGCGCGGGCCGAAAGGGCAACGCCCCAACTTCCGCAGGTGAGGTTGGCGCGTTCACATTGCACCCAACGGGAAGTGCCCGCGGCGCCGTTCAAATAATTGATATCGCCGGTGAGTTTAAAGGCCCAATTGAGTAAGCGACCGATATTCCCCGCGGCTCGTGGATTGGTGCCGAGGATGGCGTAACCATTGTCGCTCCCGCCGCCCCAAGCTTGTCCATCACAACCCGTGTCGTTAGAATTTTGAGCTCGCCATAGAATGTTGTCGGCAAGTTCTAGGCTTGCATCGCGCACCATGTCGTCGCCGGTCAAGAGTGCAAAGGCCGAGAGCCCGGCTCCACCCCAGGTGGTGTCAGGGTGTGGGTTGTTATTGTTGCGATGGGGGTTCGAGATGCCCGATTCATCGTGCAGACTATGACCCCAAGAACCACCCACCATCCAATCGCGGTTGGGGTTGTTATAGCCGCGTACCGTGGAGTGCATGATGTCAACGTTAGCAAAGTGTAGGTTTGAAGTTACGGCATCGCGACAATAGAAGGGGCTGCCGGTACGAATACACTGATAGATAAAGCCCAAACTCACATCGTATTTTAAATTGTAAGGTGCACTGCCTTGTTCAAAGTCTTGCGGGATGTCGCCAAAGTCGGTCCAACCATAGTGATCAAAGCGATTGATGGCACCGGTGATGGTACATTCTGCATTAAGGCAATTATTGGGGCCGGTAATTTTGGCCTTGCTGAAATCGTATTGGGCATCGATATAGCTTTCATAATCCGAGAATTGCCCATCCACCCGTGGGCCGACAAAGCCCAAGGCATGGGTGCTGCGTAAGTAAGACAGGCTGGGATAGGCCAGTACCATGTTGCCAGGGGAACGGTTATTCCCGGTATTGACCCACACGTCCACGGTGGTTTGTTCGCCCGGTCGCATCGCGTGCGAGGTGCTTGAGTTATTGGGCCGGAACTCGGTGGGGAAGATAGCAAAAGACAACAGGCCATTTTGGGCACGCAAGGCCTTGGGGAACATTTCGCGAAAATAAGGCACTTCCATTTGAATGCCGCCAAAACTTAAGGTGCCAGGTGCTGCATCTCCCGATTCGGCCACGGCACCATTCACATAACGGCGGTAACCACGGAAGCTAACCCCTCCTTGCATCCGTGGGTTTCGGCCTTGGTAGTAGTTCCAACCATTGGTTCCGCTTGAATCTTGATAAAGCACTTCGTTACGACTGGCCTCTGGGTTATGCACCGTGAGCGACCAAGAAACATCTTCAAAAGAAATCGTGCCAGTATCGCCAATATTATTACAACGCGGCTGACCACTACTCCACGTGCAGTTGTTGTGGTTCACCAAAGTGATTCTGACGCGGGAATAAGATTTGCCAGCGTAAAAATGCAGCCTCGCCACCAGGTCAAGCCCTTGAATGGCACGAGGTGCCGTGACTTTAACCATGGTGTGCAAGGGGCCATTTTCGGCGATTTCCAAGAGAGCAGGGCTTACGTTGGCACCAAAGCCGGCTTGATCGATCAATGCATTGCCATTGGCATCACGCACTTGTTCAAACAATCGGGTATCGGCCGGTAATTTAAATTCGGTGACTCCGGTGTTGACTGTGATTCCAGCACTACCCTGGTTGATGACATTCATTTGGTAATTTCCGGCCGGGCTGTTGCCTTTTTTGAGGCGATAACTTTGATTAGGTTCGGCTTGGAAATCGACCAATAACCATTGATGGCTAGAGCGGGTTTGTTCACGCACTTGGGTGGGCACGGCGACGTTGTTTGTGTTCACCACGGTGAAGGGCCCGGTTGCATCGAGTGGCACAGGCACTCCCACGGTGACAGGGACCGATTCATTGGCCCCACTGGGGAAGTGCACGGTGAGCGGTACATCAATGCTGTCGTCAACCGGTGGAGGTGGTACAGGCGTTGGAGTGGGTGCGGGAGGTGTTGGATTAGGCACCGGTTGTGGTGTCGGTGTAGGTGCAGGCGGTGGAGGTACGGGCGTAGGTGTGGGTACGGGGGGCGGTGGTACAGGTGTTGGTGTCGGCGCAGGAGGAGGTACGGGCGTAGGTGTGGGTGCAGGCGGCGGTGGCACAGGTGTCGGTGTGGGCGCAGGCGGTGGCGGTGGAGGAGGCACGGGCGTTGGAGTCGGCGTAGGTTCAGGTGGTGGAGGTGGTGGTAGTGGATCGGGCAAGGTGTTTACTTCGCCTTCAGTCGTGTCAGCATTCCCAAACGCATCTTTAGTAATAATTTTGTAAGTGTAAATTGTTGAACGGGTTAAGCCCGTAAAGGTAAATTTACGTGAAGTGGTTAAGGTGTGATTGGATGATTTTAACGCACCATTGAGGTAAAATAAAATTGTATGAGGTTCGTTGGTGCTAATTTTAAACGTCAATTTTGTTTCATAGCGCACAATATTAAGTGTCGTTTCAGGCGGGGTTTCATCAAAGGCATGAGTCTCTTGAATATTCACCCCATAGAGATAATGCTCCATTCCATTGCGGGTGCCGGAAATAAGATTAACCCGGGTCTTTTTCCCAGCCGTTAAATGACGGTAAAAATCATAATTTTTGGCTTCAATCGAATCAACGTTTTGAGATTGGATAATCCTTCCATCCACAATATTGTTCGTTTGAAGAGCAAACCAATACTTAGTGGTAAGTGCATTAGCCCCCAAATTAACTTGGAATCGATACCAGCCGTCTTGAGGAGGAGTGAAGTCAAAATAAGAAAGTTCATTCTTGGCGTTAAACACATGGCGCGTGCCTTGGTTTTCGCTCGTCTTGGCGATAATTTGGGTGATGGGAATAGCTTGGCTAAACAAGGGCTCGGGTGGTGGGGCTATTTCAACAAATTGGTCAGCACCTATGTCATAGCGCCCATCGCGCAAATCACCATCGATGTCGTCAGTAACATAAGTTAAAATGTCGGGCAGCGAAACTCCGGCGCCAATGGCGCGGGAATTGTCGAGCAGATGCGAATCGCCTGCCTGGAGCAAATCACCAGGTTCTAAATCAAATAAATTCCCATCTTCGGTAAACGTGGCCCCATCGCGTGTCCGGAAATAGGCGCTGATAAAATTATTGTAAATTCGATTGTTGGTCCCAGGGCTTAGCTCGATGGCGCCAATATAATTTTCAACATACACGGTATTGTGGGCAACCAAGGTGTTGTTAGCCGTGCGCAATTCGATCCCTGCATCACCAGGCTGAGAACGAAAAATAAAATTGTTTCGAACAATCCCATCTTCATGGCCTCGGTCGAGGCCAAGGGCAATGCTACGATAATTTTCGATCATCACGTTGCGTTCAATAATGGTGCCACGTGCCCCTTCGTTCCAAATTAAGATGGCGGGGTGTTGCGACATGTAAGCGCCACAATCAATATCAACTTCACAGCCCGTGCCTTCTCCCATGAAGTTGTAAATGTAATTGTCGCGAATCAATAAATCTTGAGGCCCATGAACATCGATGGCGGCGATATAATCTCCTCGCACGCCATTGGCGCTGTAACCCATTGCCGAACACGCGATGACCGCATCTTGCGGGCCTTTGGTCCCTTTGATCATTTGCGTTCCAATGTCATAGAGATTGACATTGTAAATATGAGTTCCGTGAGCCCCTGATTCGCCCTTGATGGCAATCCCATGGTTGCGCACCTGAGTGATCGAAAGATCGGCCACGGTTACATTTTTGCCCGTAACCATTAAAGCCTCTGCCCCCGGCCCGTAACCCTGGCCAATAATAGTTACGGCATTGCGATTCCCGCTGGCCGAACGCACGGTTACTTCTTCAGGAATGGTGACTGTGTAAGTGCTGCCCAAAAAATAATCCCCATCTTGCAACAAAATTTCCGTGCCAGGGAGTGCACCGCGAATGGCGCTAATCCAATTGTCTTGCGGTCCCACCGTGACTTGCTGTAAACGAGGCCGGTATAAATCTGATTGAGTGTAAGCCGGGCAAAAATTACTGTGAATAGGTGCCGGTGCCTGACGTGTGGTTAGTGCTTGTCCTAACGCCGTGGATGGTATTAATCCAAAATAACTGAGGGCAAGCAGAGCGATGAGGATGAAGGGGAATAAGCTCCCGGGTTTCGGGGTGTAACGTTGCATCACAAGTGTGCCTCCTATTAGTTAGGAACAAAACGCTACCCCCGTGACCGTCTTATAGAGCAAGAAGGGTGCCATCAGACTTAAGCCCCGGATTTAACTGTGAATGAGAAGCAAACCGCATGACGGAGGAACAAAATTAGTGTGTATAATCTGTTCATTTTTAGTCTTTAACTGAGTGAAATAATACTTTATTGGGCAAAGAGTACTTCTTTTTGTACACAAATTGCGATGCATAACTTATTGTTTTTATTAGTTTATATTGGTAATTTTCACAAAAATTTCATTTTTGGCATATTGAGTCCAAAATTATGAATCCATGCCAATAAAGTGTATTTTTAGTAAATTTTTTTGGATTTTTGGAGACACTTAAAAAGGAAGGGTATGGCCCCACCAGCTCACAATTTAATTCAGCTCATCATGCGCACTCGTGCGGCCTATGAGATAGACAGTTCGCCGCAAGTGAATGAGGCTACCTATCACCCCATTGAACTCGATTATTTTGCCCAACAATATAGTGCCCTGTCAGATGCCGACAAAGCCGTGGTGTTGACCCATTTAAAGCGTGAAGGGGAACATTCCGTTTTAAGGCGATTCCTCCCTGACTTGGGTGGCTTCGCTCAAGTTCAATGTGCAAGGGGCATGAATAAACTGGCCCATGACTATATTGAAAGGTATCGTGAAAAGTTAAACCAGCCTGCGACCTTAGAGCGCAAGCGCTTGCTGGTGACCGAACTGCTGGCGGGTTTAAATACCATGATGGATGAGCAAGCCTTGTTGGTGGGGGGCCTTTTGGTCAATGCCCATTGTGTTGGCCAAACCACCTTGGGAGATATTGAGCGCTTCCGCAGTGGGCTAAGAAGCCAATTGTTTGATCTTTATCGAAAATTAGGGCCTACCTATTTTGATACCGACGAAGATGGTGTTTACGACGATGCAGACCCTCAGCCCTTAGATCGTAGCTGTTCCTTAGATCAAGATAACGATGGGGTTTGTGTGGAGGGGGATTCAAAACCCGATGACCCGCGCGCCTGGATCGATCTTACACTCGGCGAAACGGTGAAAAAAGCAGATAGCTATTTAGCGGTTACGGCTTTGGGGGGGAACAGATTTTTAATTGAAACGACACTCACGGTAAACGCAAAAAAAGGCATGGGGGCCTTTGTAACTAAGTCATTTTTACAAAGTTTGTCCCAAAGGGTTGAGCTAGTCTTTGCTCGTTCTTTAGAACATGGGCCGCTGCAAGCCATCCTTAAAGTTCATTTTGTTGCCGCGGGTGCCAATGACTATGCCGACGTTAGTTTTGTAAAATCAGGGCGCGCCAATATGGGGAATTGGGATGAACCTAGTTTAACAGACCCCGGTGCCAGGGCCATTTCGCACGAGCTAGGTCATTGGCTTGGCTGGGAAGATTATTATTATGAGCCCATGGTGGTTGATCATACTTTTAATCCAGGGTTTGAGGTGATTGCCGACCAAGAAAAGCATTGGATGCAAAATCATGCGAGATTCGGGGTGCAAATTCCCCAACGCGACCTTAAAAATTTTCTAGCTAAAGTCGCTGCTGAGGGCGACAAAGCTCTCAAAGCATCTGCAGATGCTGATGCTAAAACAGTCATTACCATCTTTGACAGTGCGTCCCCTCCCTCGGAAAATCAGGTCGTTTACTCCGTTGCCATGTTAGGCTTAGAAAAAAAGCACCCCCAAGCCATTGCTTTGGCCAAGCGTGCTTATGAATATTATCATTCTCTCCGAATGTTAAAAACTTATGGTCGTATTTTAATCAAAGCCAAACAAAAACCCGAGGCAATTGCTTTAGCTCGAAAATATTACGAGCAATTTCCCAATGCCATTACCTTTGAATATTTATCTGAATTGCTTTCAGAGGGTCGGCCGAACGATGCCTTAAACTTGGCAAGACGGCATTGCCAATTACAGCCTGGTGCAGGCAGCCGCGCGGCTTATTTAGAGCTGTTGGCGGCCTCCCGGGATAAACAGGCCTTAGGTTTGGTGCTCTTAAAAGAGCAACCTTTTTATCTTAATAAAATTGCAAAAGAGGCGCTGTTTGCCTTGCCCCGATCTTTTGCTGACCCAAGACCTTGGGTAAAAAGAATTTCTAATTATTGGGCTCGCAAGGCTATGCACGATCCCTTAGACTTAGAGGCTTATGTTGATTGGGCAAGGTTTTTATTAGAATATAATCAGGCGCAAGAAGCCTTAGATGTTATGGCCAAGTTTGCGGATGCCCAAGAGTTTTTTGAGCGAAAAGATTTTATTGAAGATGCGGTAACGATAGGGGGATTTTTACGTCGTCTAGCCAGCCCTTTGCGCAAGGCAGCTGCCCAAGGTTTGTTGGTCAAAGAAGATTTAGAAGACAGCAATTTGTGGTCCACCCCCACTCGGCAAAAACTTTTCCGAGGCGTAAAAAGAAATGTGTTTAAGAATTAGTTTTTAGTAATAGATCCTTTGTAGCCGAAGTATCATTTGATCAATTTTATTAATGAGGCCTTGGCGCTGTGAATCCAGAGAAGAATTTGTGGTAAGAGGATCCCATTGGTGGGAAGGCTCTTTTAGGATACGATACTTTTTTAAAGCAGAAAACATTGCATGTTTCAACGGTGCAGGGATATTTAACAAAGCGTGTTTTTCATCATCAGTGAAGCCCATATCATCAAGCAAATTGCTGAGAACCAATCGTGCCAACACAAGCGCCACCACTTCGCTTTCGGTTGCTGTCAATTGAGGAAGGTATTCATTCAGAAAGGCATAAATTTTTTCAGGCTCAAGCTTGGTTATATTCTTTCGCTTCCAATAGGTTTGACGTAACATAAAATCTCTTTCTGGAGCGCCTGGGTCGCCAGTTCTCTCAGCCTCAATCCCACCCGCCATACTACAAAAATCAACCCATAATTGGATTTGTTCTTTATTTTTCAAAGCCTGCCAATAACCGTTCTGGGAAGATACCACCAACCCCGAGCCACTATGTGCCTGCCCAATTTCCGCCATCGACCAATAATCAATGTCTACCCGTTTGTTGCGAAAGGGGTACATCCCGCCATGGCCAAAACTAGCCGGGACCTTCCAACCTTGGAGGGCCAGCACGGAAGGGCGTAGATAAGCATATTCAAGGGTTTGATTATTATCGAGTTCGTTAGCTATCACGATAGCTTTAGGAGAATGGGATGGTTTAAGTTCAGGTAAAATTTGCTTGAGTAATAAAGCTTCAGGGTTCCCAGCCTCGCTGTAGGGATCATGCACTAACACAACATCGGCGTTGTTAATATCTGTTGGATGAAAATAAAGATCACCAGGGCTATCATTGATGGCATATTCCAGTTCGATCCGTGCCCCTTTATAATAAAATTGTGCTTGCAGACGGTATCCATTTGCTAAACCTGGATGACGAACATAAGTTAGGTTACCCTGCAATTGGGGATTGGCATCCATCCATGCCGGGAGCGTTTGTAGCGCATCAGTCGGAACAGTGGTGGGTTTTCCTGGAATTTCAATTTCTGTCATGATGAATTTAACTTGCTTTGCACCATGGTCCACCAAGGCCATAGCCGTGGCCAAAGCGCCAATATTGCCTCCAGCCCCCGGGTATATCACCTGAACTTTATCTTGAGTCAAAATGTAGGAAAATTGTTCGGCAATGATTTGTCCGGCTTCGTAATGGGCCTTGGTTGATTTCATGTCCCACAACATTGGGAAATGACGGTTATTGATGTGAGCCGCGTTGGCACGCCGTTCATCTAGATTTCGAATATTGCGAGCGGTAGTATCAATTTCAGAACCAAATTTTTGTAAAAGCCCTTCTAAAAAATCTTTGGCAGGGTGGCCTATGGGTAGCTCTGAATATTCACGGAGACTGCTGGTTTCAAGATAACCCTTTGGGGCAACTCCCGTAGCTAGGGTTATTCCGCGGTTTGCATTTCGTGAAGCTCGATTTTCTGTACCGGCAATAGCAGTATTCCAGTAATCAGGTCCGGTGGGGGGATCAATCTTTGCTGCCCAACGGGAAATATCTTTAACAGCACCAATATGAACCGGGAAATAAGTTAGGGGAAACCCTAATAGTGAAAAATCTCTAAATACCCCCACTCGATCATTACGCCCCACTACAAGATAGACAGACGATTGACGGCCTTGAATCAAAAAAGAAACCTTGCCATCGTCGGGGCGATCACCCACTTGTGGATTAGCCGTGCTAGGTTGGATATTATCAGATAATTGAAAATCTTGGGCCACGAGATATTCACGTAAGCCCTTGGGAAGATTAGAAATATTGCTCACCCTCAACCCGAATCTCCCCCTCAATCTATAATTAATCGGCACTATCTAATAGTAAAGGTGCCAAAATAGGATTTTATCCAAAATCTTGACAACCCGCTCTTCAAAGCCGTACAATTTTAAGTGTCTGGGATTTTTAATTAACTGGGATAGTTCCTTTAAAAAAAAGTTAGGGATCGGGATATGGTTAGGGGATGGGTGCGACAGCTTTATCGGCTGAGGGGCGTGGGCCTTTTAATTTTCTTGTCCACCAGTTTCATTTATTCAGCCACTGCTCAAGCTTTAATCCGTTATGTTGATTGCCAAAGCGGCAGCGATACCAACGATTGTAGCAACAACACAACGAAGGTCTGCCGTTCTATTTCGCGTGCCGTCATGCAAGCTGGCCTTGGCGATACGGTTCAAATTGCCCCCGGGCTTTGTTCGATTACTGCGACGATTAATCCCAATACCAAAAATCTTATTATTCAAGGGAGTGGCTTGCGAGGTGAAAACCAAACTCTCATCGAGGCAAGTTCAAACCTTGCTCAATTATTTCTTTTTAACAAACCCCAAATCAACAACACAACGGTCTTACGTCAACTCGTGCTTAAAGCCAAAGCCGGCCACGCCCTAGTGGTCAATGGCAATGCTTCTCCCATCATCGAAAACAACATCATCATTGGCGATGATAATCGTAGTGGGTATCGTGGCATTTATGGTTGGGGCAGCAAAGATCTCGTCATCCGCAACAATATTATTTTAGAATCTTATTGGGGTATTTTGGGAGACGACAACGCCAATAATATTATTGCCAACAATACGGTGGTAAATGCCAAGGGCGATGCCTTTTCTTACGGCAACCGGCGCAATAATTTGGCTTATAATAATTACGACAACGGTTTTGACGATTGTGCGGCGACGTTTCCTTCCACCTATAACACGAGTTTTGCCAACGACGACAATTTTGATGATACCGATTGTTCGAGTGACTCGACTAACAATACCAACGATCCTTTGTTCAATGTTTTAACGGCGGGGCTTTCTTCTGGCTTGACCGCTACGACCTTAAGTTTTGCCGGTGCCGATTGGGCAGACAATCAATGGCAAGGTTATTTTGTGACACCCAATGCCAATCGCCCCGGCGGTGCGCAATATTTTTATATTATGGGGAATAACCAAAACACCCTCACAGTGCGTAGCAACAATAGCATGCTCGAGGTCTGGGAAGGCACAGCCTTTGGCACTTTGGGAGCAGCCTTTGTGATAACAGATTTCGCTATCCATTCCAATTCCCCAGTAGCAGGGACGGGGACCTTAACTGGTTTGCCGTCCCTGGATGTTTATGGCAATACCCGTGGTGCCGCCGATCGGGGTGCAGTAAAGGCCAGCGATTCTGTTTTAGAATTAAACCGGCGGTTACAAGTAGATGCATTATTGGGAATAGATGATGGAGATTGTGTTGCGGTGGCTTGCGCAAGCCTGCGTTATGCCATGGCCATGGCCAAGAGCGGTGATATAGTTTGGCTAAAAGGTGGGGTTCACGATGTAGGCCCTGCCCCGCTTGGCTTTGCGGGTAGGCTCATCACCGTGCGGGCCGATCGTGTGCGGGGTGATGGCATGGCGATTGTGCAAGCCAGGCCCAATCAAAAACAGGTGTTTCATTTGCGAGGCAGCGAAATCGATCAGCGACTGGTTATTAAAAATCTGGTGGTTCAAGCCAACGGGGGCAGTGGATTGTTTATTGAAAATTTAGCCTCCCCGCTGATTGATGGTAACGTTGTCTTAGCCGACGACGATGCCACAAGCTTTTATGGTATTTATTCAGGCAATTCTACGCAAGGGCTTTTGCAAAACAATATTATTCTCAACAGCCGCATTGGAATTTATGGGAGCCAAAACACCACCAACCTCATTCGTAACAACACGGTGTTGAATAGTATAAGCTATGCTTTTTACCGAGGCAGGCAGCTCAACAATCTTACGGTGGCAAGTAACGGAACCAACGACAATCCTCAGTTTAAGGTGCTGGCTAGCCGAATATCCACCGAGATTAGCGCCACAACCTTAACCGATGCTACTCAAACCTGGACCCCTGATCAATGGAAGGGTTTCTTTTTGATCGCCGATACCGGTGATGCCAAACCCCATTACTTTTTTATTCGTGGTAACACGGTTAATAAACTCAACGTTTTAAGTGATAATAGTCTCACCAGCTTTGCGGTGGTTGGCAACACCTATCAAATTTTAGACCTGACCCCTCGATCTATAACCATTGTTGACCAAGGGGATGATTCAAACGCGCCCACTTACGATATTTATGGTACCGAGCGCCCGCAAGGGGAAGGCGTGGATAGGGGGGCCGTAGAATGGGTGGCTCCGCCGGAAGTGAGTATTGATGATGTCACCCTTAACGAAGGCGATTCCAATTCCACCACCGCCCAATTTACCATAACCCTTTCCCACGTTTATCCGCTGCCCATCAGCATCGGCTATCAAACCGAAGCGGGTACTGCACAGGCGGGGATTGATTATGAAGAGACTGCCGCCGTTGTGGAAATTGCGGCAGGGAGCACTCAAGCAAGCCTCACGGTTACGATAAAAGGGGACACGCTCTATGAACCCGATGAAGCATTTGGTTTGCGCTTAACCACTGCCACCCAAGACGCAAACATCGTTGACGACCTCGGTGTAGCGACTTTGCAAAATGATGATCGGCCTCCGCAAGTTTATTTTTCCAAGGCCAGTCAATCGCATTGGGAAGGCTCGGCTACATTGAACATTCCCGTGGAGTTGAACAACCCTTCGGCCTTACCTGTAACCGTTTCGGTTACAGTGTCAGGGACAGCACAAGGTGCGGGCATAGATTATTCGGTCTTGTCTGATACCGTAACCATCCTAGCGGGCGAAACGAAGGGTACTTTTTTGATCAATATTATCGACGATGCCGTGGATGAGCCCGACGAAACTATTCTTTTGACTTTAGAAAATCCGCTTCAAGCCAGCCTAGGTTCACAAACCAACTATCGGGTTACCTTGGTGGATAACGATGAAACCCCCAAACCACGTGTTACCTTGCCTAAGCAGATCACCCTCGATGCAGGTAAGACGGTTAAACTAAGAGCCGAGGTTTCTGGGGTGGCGCCTTTTAATTACCAGTGGGTTGTTAAACGGGGTGGTTGTGGTACCTTAACACCCGATACGCCGGCGACTTCTGCTGTTTTTGCGGCAGGCCAAGAATTTTGTAAAGATACCCTCACCTTGCTGGTAACCGATTCCCAAGGCAACACGGCTGCGGCTTCTACCGAGATCACCGTGATGTTGGCCAATCCCAAACAAGGTTTTTTGGAAAATCCCTTTGTCTCCAATGCACACGGCACGCCCATTTATATAAGTCACACCACCGCAGACGATGGTACTAAAGTTACTCAATTAAAAGTTGGCGAGGTCAGCATTGCGGTGGAATGCCAAGATTATAATGTCGAAGTGAGCCAGCAAGATTATCTGGCCATTGTGGATCCTTGTGCCAACACCGTGTATTTATCAAGTGTGCCGTGGACTGAGTTAAAAGGTAATTTGACCTTGCGCGAGCCGGTGAGCAGCCACGTTGCCAAAGAAGAAAATTTACAAACCCCTTCGAGCCTTAGCCTAGCGAATGAGTCCATCGGTTTTCATCAAATCCGCGCCCTTAATCCCACCGATGAGCTTGGCAAATACTTAATCTCGGGCGATGTTGATGGCGACGGGATTTCCGAATTTCTCATGACTGCCCCCGGGGCGGGCGAGCATGGTTTCGCCTACATTTATAATAACCACGCCCAATTGATTGGTCTCATCGAAGGTAGTGAAGCCTATCCTATTTATTCTTTATTCTTGGTTTCTTTAGTGCCGGGTGAGCCCCCCCAATTATTATTGGGGCCCGACAACCTGGCCATGAATCCACAGCTGACGTTTGTATCAAGTGCTGACCCATTTACCTCGGTTGAAACCGTGCCCTTGCTCGAAGCCGGGCGCGCTTGGGTCATGGGCGAGCGCTTTTCTAGTGAAGAGATTGAACACACCATTAATTTGGGTGGGCAAGTTCAGGCCCTGGCGCAAGGCGATCTGAACGGCGATGGCAAAATAGATTTGGTCTTAAGCTTAAACAACGGTTGGGTGTATGGATTTTTAGGCCCATTAACGGCCGATTACAATTTTACCGCAGCCAACGCGAGTTTCGTTTTTGACCATGAATCAAGCGCCTGTTTTGGCCAAGCACTTGCGATGGGGGACGTTACCGGCGATGGTTTTGATGATTTAATGGTGGGCGCACCTTGTGAACAAGATGATGTGGGGGTTATTTACGTTTTCTATGGTTCTAGTTCTTTTGCTGCGGATATTTCTAATGCTAAACAATTAGTAGGAGAAACCGAACAAGCGCAAATAGGTAGCGACTTTTTACTCATGGACCAAAATACTGATGGAGCCCAAGAGATTTACACCATGACCTCTACCGGGGAGGTGGTCTATTTTTCGCTCAACGAAACCGCTTCTCCTTCAGACCCTAGCCCCAGCGGCGAGGGTGGTGATACCAATGGTTTTGCCGGCAGCGGCTGTCAATTGCAACCAACGGCATTCCATGGCTTGCCTTGGGGCGGGTGGGCGTTGTTCCTCTTATTCCTGTTGCTAGGCCGAATCTTCTTGCCCAAAATCTCTGCATCTGCCTAAATATTAGGCTAACTACCCAAAAAAAAATCATCACAAAGGGAATTTGTTCTAGACAATAATCTTGCACCTGGATTAACGAAGTTGCGACACCGTCATCCCGGGCTTAGACCCCCGGGATCCATAATATTTTTCTATGAAGGAGTTCTCTTATGGACGCAAAAGCAGCCGTTGCCTTAGCTAAAGAAGCCAAGGCCAAAGTAGTTGATATTAAATTCATCGATTTCCCCGGGGTTTGGCAACATTTTTCCATTCCCGTCAGCGAATTGAGCGAAGGTCTCTTTGAAGACGGCTTGGGTTTTGATGGTTCCTCTATCCGTGGGTGGAAGGCCATCAACGAATCCGACATGGTTGTTATCCCCGATGCTTCTACTGCGGTCATTGATCCTTTCATGCAAGTGCCTACGTTATCGGTCATTGGCGACATTTATGATCCCATCACCAAAGAACGTTATTCTCGCGATCCACGCTACATTGCCCAAAAAGCCGAAAATTATGTAAAGTCCACGGGGATTGGCGATACCATTTATATTGGTCCCGAAGCCGAATTCTTTATTTTTGATGATATTCGCTTTGATCAAACCACCCAGCATGGTTTTTATTACATCGACTCCAAAGAAGGTCGTTGGAATTCAGGCAAAGATGAGGGTCCAAATTTAGGTTATAAGCCTCGTTTTAAAGAGGGCTATTTCCCGGTTCCACCTACCGATAGTCTGCAAGATATTCGAACTGAAATGATGTTAGAAATGGAAAAGGTGGGGATTCGTATCGAAGCCCAACATCATGAAGTGGCCACCGCGGGTCAATGCGAAATTGATATGCGCTTTGATTCACTCACCAAGATGGCCGACAAACTTTTGTGGTTCAAATACATCATTAAGAATGTCGCTCGGCGCAATAACAAAACCGCCACGTTCATGCCCAAGCCACTTTATGGTGACAATGGTAGTGGTATGCATTGCCATCAATCCATTTGGAAGGGTGGGCAGCCGTTGTTTGCGGGCGATAAATATGCCGGTTTTTCTGAAATGGCACTTTGGTATATCGGTGGTTTGTTAAAACATGCCAAGGCCCTTTGCGCCATTACCAACCCCACCACCAATTCTTATCGTCGCTTGGTGCCAGGTTACGAAGCCCCGGTGAATTTGGCTTATTCCAGCCGCAATCGTTCGGCGGCCATTCGGCTCCCGGTGGTCAGCTCTCCTAAGGCCAAACGGCTAGAGGCGCGCTTCCCTGATCCTTCTTGTAATCCTTATTTGGCCTTTGCAGCCCTCACGCTAGCGGGCATCGATGGGATTAAGAATAAGATCAACCCCGGCGCACCCCTTGATAAAAATATTTATGCTTTGTCTCCTGAAGAATTAGCCGGTGTGCCTCATACTCCCGGTTCTTTAGAAGAATCCCTAGAAGCGTTACGTAAAGATCACGAATTCTTACTGGCGGGCGATGTCTTTTCGGCCGATGTCATCCACAACTGGATCGACTACAAGATCGAAAACGAAATCAACCCCGTGAAACTACGCCCCGTACCGTACGAATTCTCACTTTACTACGACATTTAATTGTCATTGCGCGTTCTAGAGGGACCCCTCTGTCATTGCGAGCCCAACGGGCGAAGCAATCTCATCGGTTAAATATAGGAGATTGCTTCGCCCGTTGGGCTCGCAATGACAAGAAAGCCAGTTTTTTCGCCGGGCTTTTTTATTCCCTCTTTTCATTGTATCATCATATTCATGGTCGTGGCTTATTTCCCCAGTGTTGATCTGGCCGACGCAAGCGGCTTGCTTGCCATGGGTGGTGATTTAGAAGTCGAAACCCTAAAAGTTGCCTATTCCAATGGTATCTTTCCTTGGCCTGTCTCGGGTGAACCCCTGTTATGGTTTGCTCCCCCTCAGCGAGGGATTTTAGAATTTTCAGAATTTAAAATTCCTAAACGTTTAGTGCGATTTTTAAAAAATTGCCCCTTTACCTTTGCAGTCGATCAAAATTTTCACGGAGTTATCGAAGCCTGCCGATCAAGTCGCAATCGCAAAAATCAATCAGACACCTGGATTACCCCTGAAATGGCGAAGGCTTACCAACGTTTTCACCGGGCAGGCTATGCCCATAGTTTTGAAGCTTATGCAGGGGATCAGTTGGTGGGGGGAATGTATGGAGTGAAGCTAAAAAATTATTTCGCAGGCGAGAGCATGTTTTATCTAAAACCCAATGCCTCTAAATTTGTTTTAGTGCGAACGGTGGAATACTTAAAGCTTTTAGGGCATACTTGGCTAGACGTGCAGACCTTGTCACCTTTATTAAAAAGTTTTGGTGCCAAAGAAATCTCTCGAACTATGTTTATGAAAAAATTACAAACATCACTTTAAGTTATAGAATGTCATATATGGATCCCGGGTCCCCGGATCAAGTCCGGGGCAGGCTTGCCCGGGATGACGCAATACCGTCGTGCCGGACTTGATCCGGCATCCATTCATTCTGGACAATGTCATCCCTGCGAAGGCAGGGATCCATGATAGCGAAGCGATCTTCTATATTATGAATTTTTTACCCGAACAAATTTTTTCTAAGTCTGCCCAACCTGCTATTGCCCAGCACGATTTTACACAATTTTTAGAAAGCTATCAGCGCCAATTGGGCCGCGAATTTATTTGCTCTCCCAAAGCTCCAACCGGCTTCCTAAAAATTTTTGGCAATAGCCGATTTTTACCACGCTTTTTATTCCGCCATCCCGAAGTTATTAATGGCATTTTAAATTCCCCTTTTTTGCATCAGCTTAAAGAAGCCGATGTTTATCAGCGCGAGATTCAAGTTATCCCATGCAGTTCATTCGCCGATTGGCTGCAGGCCATACGCGTTTATAAATATCAAGAACTCACCCGCATTACGATAAAAGATCTTTCTGGAATCGAGCCAGCAACCATTTTAACCGAACTTTCCGACTTAGCTTCTACCTTGCTTCAAGCCGTTGACGCCCAAACTTTTTTATGGAGTGAAAGCAAATGGGGCAAGCCCTTGCGCGCCGAAGGTGGTGTTTGTGCCTATCATTTATTAATGTTGGGCAAATTAGGGGGGCGAGAACTTAACTATTCATCCGACATTGATTTGCTGGTCATCACCGAAACCGATGCTGGCGCCACTACCCAAGGTTTGAGCCTGCACGAATTTTTTGTCAAACATGTCCAAGCGCTAAAAGGTTTTATGGAAGAAATGACTGCCGAAGGGTTTCTTTATCGAGTCGATTTAGAGTTACGCCCTGAAGGTCGATCTGGCACTTTGGTTAATTCGCTATCGGCTTTAGAAAATTATTACGAAGTTTTTGGGGCCGATTGGGAGCGGCAGGCCTTGAGCAAAGCAAGGCCAGGTGCGGGTTCTATCCCCTTAGGCGAAGAATTTATTCGTCGGGTTAGCCCTTTTGTCTACCCTCGTTATTACGCCATCGAGGGTTTGGCTTCCATGGTGCGCATGAAACAAAAAGTTCATGAAGAGCTTACCAAGAAAAATCGCCCCGGTTTTCATGTTAAGTTAGGCATTGGGGGTATTCGAGAAATAGAATTTTTTGTGCAATCGCTCCAGATCATCTTTGGCGGGCGAGAACCCACTTTGCGCCACACTAACACCCTAGAATCGATTACTCGCTTAGAGCACGCCAGGCTCATGAGTAAATCCGATGCCGAAATTTTGCGCAAAAGTTATCTTTTTTTACGCCAACTTGAACATCGTTTACAAATAGTTGAAGAGTTGCAAACCCATTTGCTTTCTGATGAGTCGGAAGAACAAATTCAAGTTGCCAAGCGTATGGGTTACACGGGCGAAGATGAACTTATTTTAAAAACCTTCTCAGCCGATTTGCAGCAAGTGACGACGGGCGTGCAATCTGTCTTTAATAAACTTTTTGCTGCTGAAGAATGGACCCTTCAAACCAAGACTTTGTATAGTGAAGAAGATCCAGAAGAACTTTTTGCCATGCGAGAGGCCTTAGGCCTTAGACTTCATGGCGCTTCAAACTTAGAAGAAAAAATTAACCTTTTGCGGTTTTTCAAAAAAGAACAAGAGGCAGAAATCCAAAAAGTAGAGAAAAATGTATTCAGTTCGAGGCGAAGAATTTTGTTGCGCTTGAGTCGAGTGGCTGAATTAATTTGTCAACAGGCCCTCAATCTTGCCACATTAGAAATTGAAAATCGATTTGGCAAACCCACCTATGTGCGAGGGGGCAAATTGTTAGGCCAGTCCCAGTTGGTGGTGTTGGGGATGGGTAAACTAGGCGGGATGGAAATCAACTATGGCAGCGATTTAGATGTTATCTTCATTTATTCAGAACCTGGCACTACCGATGGCAAACAGAAAATAAGCAATAGTGAATTTTTTGCCCGCCTGACCCAAAAATTTATTTTTATCCTTACCATGCTCACTCCGGCAGGGATTGGTTATAGCATTGATACGGAGTTAAGACCCTCTGGCAATCAAGGTCCGCTGGTAACCACCTTAGAAGCCTTTATGGAATACCAAAAATCATCCGCTCGAACTTGGGAGCGGCAAAGTTTGTTAAAGGCGCGTCCGATTGCTGGGAATGCCCATTTGGCCTCGGTGATCCAAAGCCATTTGCATGCCCTGCTTTATTCTACGAGTTTTCCCGCTTCAATCGGTCTTGAAATGCACCATTTACGGATGCGTGTGGAAAAAGAATTGGGGCAAGAAACCGATTTGGCCTTTGATTTTAAAAAAGGCCGGGGCGCGCTGATGGATATTGAATTTATCTTGCAATATTTACAAATGACTCAGGGGGCACAATACCCCACCCTTCGAGAAGTAAACACTTTTGTAGGGTTAGATGCGCTTATTCAATTGGGGATTTTAGGTGAAGACGAAGCTAACGTATTTTTAAAAGAGGCTTATACTTTTTATCGCACCTTGGAATCGAAACTTTACTTGCTTACCAAACGAAAGATCAACCGTATCGTGAAGGGGGATGATTTTTTAAATAAACTTAGCCAGCAACTTGAGTTTAAGAGTGGAGATGATCTTTGGCAACAATGTTTGATGTATCGGGAAAAGGTTCGCAGCATTTACGACAAAGTGTTTTTGTAAAAAACATGTCATTGCGAGCGAGCCCCATTGGCGAGCGTGGCAATCTCTTCCACTTTATCTCGTCTTCTTCTTCATCTTCTTCAAAAACTTTTCACTCCCCAAAACACTAGGCCATTTTTTAGGGTTGAGCCTTTGCAAAACGTCTTCACTCACCTTGGAAAGCAAAGATTTTTTGGCAAAACTACGGATATAATTTGCAATCTGTGTAACATAGGGCCTCTCACTCATAAGCACCGATTTGTAACGCCCTTTGAACAAAGACCCTTTCTTTTGGTACTTTCGATTGTAATCTTGGGTATAGATACCATTAAGCGAACGCAAAGCCAGGGGAAGGTTTTTCCCGTGCATCTGGATCAACAAATGATAGCCCTGGCGGGTCAAACTATATTCTAAAACTTTTAGTTTGAACTCTTTGGCGATCTCATGAAGGAGGTCGGTAAAATATTTTTTGTCGGTAGCAGAGCTAAAGGCAGATCTCTTCCCCTTGCTCTCATTAGAGATATAATAATAAGCATTCGGAATTAAAATTCGTTTAGGTCGAGGCATAGTTAACATCTACTGAAAGTGCCGCATCGAGTCAATATAGGATTTTGAATCTGTCATTGCGAGGGCCCATGAGGCCCGAAGCAATCTCAGTGTTTTTAGTACTCTTCAGTTGACGATCTGGTGAAAAATCCTTAGCATAGCACCCCAAATGAAGAAAACATTCATTATCATTTCTTTTGTAGTGGGGGTTCTATTTTTAATAAAACCCGTGCAAGCCTTTGACGTGCGCACCAATCACACAGGGTTTTTCTTCTATGGAATGGGTGGTATGATGTTGCTCGATCACGACACCAATGTAGACAATGGTATACGCTTTGGCGGTGATCTTGAGTCTGGTTTTGGCTTAGGGCTGGGCTATAACATTACCAATTGGATAGCCCCCGAGCTTCAAATTGCTTATTCCACCAGCACAGGTCAGACCTCGGGCGGGCAAGGGCGCGAGCATGCCTTAAATATTCGCCTCAACGCCAAAGTTAGTTTTTTAACTAGCCAAGCCGAAAAAGATAAAAACGTAAAAATTTATCCCTATGTAAAAGTGGGTGGGGTTGCTCATGGTTTGTTTGTCAATGCGCCAGTCGATGATGACAAAGTGGGGGCCTTTGGTGGCGGGGTGAGCTTGGGTGGAGGGGTCGAGCTTAATTATCGTGCCCTATTTATTGCTTTAGATTTTGCCAACGATCTACTTTTCTTACAGGAAGAACGTGAAGATGTAGCTGGAGTGGACACCCTGATTATTAGAGGTGGCTTTGATTATCAGTTGTCGCTGATGGGAGCCATAGGTGTGCATTTTTAACTCCATGTCATCCCGGACGAGCCTGCACCGGACTTGATCCGGTGATCCGGGATCCATGATAGCAAAGCAATCTTCAGTTTTATAATGAAAAAGTTTCTCAAAATTTTTCTTATTATCTTATTGATCGTGGTAGCAGGCCTGCTTTGGACCCGCTACCAAATGCAAAGCCGTCTCAAGGCATTTCAATCAGGCGGCATTTACCAAGGCATGGGTTTAAAAATCACCCTCCCGCCTGCTGAACCAGGAACCAAGGGCCTCTTTTTACCTTATCTTTCCTTTGGTGTTCAGCCCATCACTTTACAATTTTTACAACCCCCCCCCTTCCAAGTGGTTGGGGCTAAATTACGGACCTGCCCTTGGGATCGCAAACATGCTTTACTAACGATCGATGAGTATAAAATTGATAAGCTTAAGTTAGCCGGGGTTGCTTTTTATCTCAAATCCCCCAGTAAAATTTCGCAATTAACCATTCGCGACATTGTCATTCCTCAACCTAAAAAGGAGTTTAAATTTTCCAATTTAAAATTATCCTTCGATAATGAAAATCCTGATCAGTGGGAAGTCAAATTTAATTTAGGCTTTTTGTCATTGCGAGGCCCCGAAGGGGCTGCGGCAATCTCAAACGGAGTTCAATTCAACAAACTTGCTTTGGTTCTAAAATCGGTGACTCGTGAACAAAGAGATCATTGGGAAGTAGTAGGTGATATTCGAAGCATCGATCTATTGTTAAAAGAAGATGCTACCCCTAAAATGATTCCCCTAAAGGGGCTGCATTTTAATTATCTAGGTTCGATTAAACATGCATCAATCACGCGACGCCAAGAAATAACCCAAGAAATCAAGTCGGTATTCGATGGCGTTTTAAAAGATCCCAAGAATCCTTTAATGCTTTTAGATAATCTATCGACTTGGATTGCAGAATTTGCCCCCATGTTTTCAAAAGCTGAAGGCTCATGGGACGGCCTACATTATACCAACAAAGAAAAAAACCAATCGCTTGATATCAAACCCATGAAAGCTCTTGTGCTTCTAGAAGAAAGCCCCAATGGGTTTTCGGTTAATGCCGATATGAGTGCCAAAGGCTTCAAAATAAAAACGGCCGATCATGAGAAAAAAGTTAGCGAATGGGAATTAGGAGAAGTTCGTGCAACTTCTGCCAGCATTTATCCTGGCATGTCTTATGCAAATTTTTTGAGCGCTTATTATCGTTATTTAGGCAAAACCTTTCAAAACCAATTAGGGGTTGGGGAACTATGGCCTTTTTACTTAACCGCACTTGCTCAATACCCACTCCAATGGAAATCTCAACTTGGAGTTGCCCAATTGAGTTATCAGGATGGTGAATCGAATTTTAATTTGAAAGACCTTACGGTAGCCCTTGACCTGAACGAAAATGGCTTGGAATATATGATCAGTGCTGCGGGCAGCGCCAATCTGCCCAAGCTCCCGGTTGGTACTTTAGAAAATTTATCAGCAAAACTAAAGATGGGTTTTAAATATCCTTGGCAATCGATTCGCAGTTATGCCCAAGGCATGCTGGCGGAGAGTCAACCCAACAGAGACATGGCACCTTTTTTTCAAACTTTGTTAAAGGGTCAATATGGGGTTAATCTCTATTTAATGGTGGATCTAAGGCCACAATGGTTCTCTGATGAGATCGATCTTAAGACCAGCATTAATCTTAAAGATTTAAATTTAAACCCCGAAGAACTCACGAGCGAGCCTTTAAGCAAAAACCCAGCAGTTCAAAGCAAAGTGCTGCCTTATCTTTGGCAAAAATTAGAAATATCTTATCTTAATAAGATCAATTCGTTGAGTGCTTTCGAAAAGTTTTTAGATAAAATCAAACCTGGCACTTCAAGTAGCTTGATGATGATAACACCTTATGCAGTGATTGATCGCAAAGCCGATACCTTATCGATGGAGTTCAGTTACAAAGACGGCAAGGCCTTAGTCAACGGCCAACCCAACCCGCAAATCGATCAACTCATCCAAACTTTTCTAAAATGATGTCATCATCCTTTGTGGAGTGAACAACCACCGCCCATTATGCTTGGAGAGTCATGCAGTGGTTCGGCTTTGTCCTGCTCATCTTTGAAAATAATTCCATTGTTAGCTTTGTCATCGTCGGTCATTTCACAATGAGTGCTCCATTGCTTATCAATGCATTGTTGAATCCCAGGTTTGTATTCTTCAAGGGGAAGAATGCACAGTTGTTCGTCTCCGCTCGAGCAATCGCAATTTTCGTCAACCAGACCATTACAATTGTTGTCGATGTTATCACATGACTCAAGCTCCATAGCACAATCGTTAGGTTCATTCCCCGGAGATTCATTGTTATTCGACTCCAGAGGTTCATTGTCATTTGAGTTTGACGTAGTAGGGAATTTGAAACATAGGTCGCCCACTAAAACAGTTTCAGGGGGGCAATTTGGTTTTTGAGCAGCGTGTTTGTTGAAATTAAGTTGTTCATAGAAATTCGCATATGATTTTATAACGTCGAGCGTCAACTCATAAGAAGGTGGTTTTGTAATTTCACCTATAGTTTCTGGTTTAGGTGGCATTTTAGGTACAATGGCAGTGTACTGGCAGGCATCCCCAATTCCATTCATATCTTCATCGGCCTGGTTGTGGTTAGCCATGAGGGGGCAATTATCATTTTCCGTTAAAATACCATCGCCATCGAAATCTGATAAATTTTGTTTTTCAAAATCCCCCAGCAGGATTTTTATCTTTAAAATATAGTTTGCTAAATAAAGCCGCACCTTATCCATTTGGGGGCCATCCCAGCCCGCCATTTCACCAATAGCCTCAGGAGGTAGTGCTTTGACATCTGCTATGGGTATTTGGGAAAGTATGGCGTCAAGCTCTCCACGAAGGGTTGTGGGCAATGCTGCGTCAAGCTTCGTTTCAGCCTTTGATAGTAAATCGAATAGTGTAATCACATGGTGAGCATCGGACATGCCTTGGTACATGCCCTCCCACCCTGGTGTAGAAACAATGCCACTGGGGCAGGCTTGCGCGGGTGTTGTACGACCCGAGTCCCCATCGAGTTCATTAATACATTCCCCCACTTCTTTTGCGTAATGTTCTTGTGCAATCTTAATCGTAGAGGCCATTGCCTGGGCAGAGATTTCTTGTTTATTGTCTTGTAAAAGTTTGTAAGCAACCCCCATGGCATAGAACCCATGCCCAAATCTTCCATAGCCATGATTGTAAAAGCCGACTTCCCGACTACTTTGATACAATAATTCAATAGGGGTTATCGCTTTGCCTTGGTATTCAAATTTTTTAATCATCGCGTGATTGGCAAAAACCCTAAATTTTGGCGATGAATCCGTACTATTGAGACATGCCTGCGCAATGGCAGAAAAGTTTCCTTGAGAAAATTGTTTCATCTGTTCAGGGGAATATTTTTCTTTAACCGTTTGCCCATTTTGGGAGGTGTTTTTGTAGGATGCAATAGGAAAGGGTAAGGGCTTGTAATGCCCGGGCTTACCTTCAGGCGTGCAATAGTTACAGGCAACGGCTAAACCAACCAGGCCATTGATGCGTAAGCTGATTTTGGCCTGAGGGTCGACTTTTTTTAGGAAATCTCGAAATTGACACCCAAGATCAAGAACTCCGCTTAAATAATAATCTTCTTTATACTCCGCTACATCGTTAAGGTGATTTTGCGCATTATCCAATTCGCCCCAAAAGTCATAATAAATATCTTTATTGCTCCAATATTTTTTGACAAAATGGGTAACGTTTTGGATCCATTTGGGTAAAAAAGTAGAGACGATTTGGTAGTCGTTAGGGCCCAAGAAAATACCGCCCCCAACCCCCATCGGTTCTAGTTTCCAACTACAATTATCCGTTAAAGGAGGCAAGTCTCCCACACCTGAGCCAAAAAAATCGTTATTACAAATCTTTCCAGTACTATTGTTACGTGCCACATAGACCATGGCTGTTTGATAGAGAGCGTCAAGGTGAACGATGAGAGAATTGTCGCTTGGTAAAAAGCTCGGTATTTCCTGATTCGAATAAGCCGGTGGGATGTTGGGGTTAACCATGTCATTATAAAACCAGAGGCTTTGGTTTTTTATTCCAATGTTTGCATTGGGGGGCTGATCCCAGTTAATAATTTCTTGAGGATTTTTATCATTAACCACGCTTGTCAACCAAATCGGCGTGTTACCACGTCGAAAATGATGCTTTGTTGTATCGATAATTTCTGAAATTCTTGCTTCATCCAATGTTACGGAGTTACTGCCGATCTGACAATTATGTTCGGGGGTGTTGGTCGAAATATTGGCGTGACTGCTTTGAGTATAAAAACAATTCATTTGATTGAGTTGGTTTATTTCGTGAATGTAGGATTTATAATTGTCTCCGTTGTAAAAACGCCCCTCAAACGAGTGGGTTTCTAAAGCAAAGGGCAAAATATTGATTTGCAGAGGGTAAGAAAAAGTTGTGCCACCACCTTTAATAACGATATTTCCCTGGTAAGTTCCACTTTTCACCTGTTTAGGAAAATCCCAGGTCAATAACACTTGGCGGTTTTGCTTGGATTGAAGAATTTTAAAATAAGAGAAATCATTAAACGGCAAAAAACTGCGCACTTTCATGAGGAAGGGGCTGAGACCATGATTACCAAGACCCTCAGAATAAATACTATAACGTCCGCCTTCCATTTTGGGTTGAGGAAGTTCATCAAGGTTTGACAGTGTAATACTAAGATCATTCACTGCTGTTTGAGCGTAGATATTCAGTTCGAGTTGCCCGCGCTCGCCAGCAAAACCATTGAGAGTGAGAGCAGACTTGTTATCAACCAAGTTATTGGCCCATTCGATTTCTTCATCGATCGGGGCAGCATATCGATCAACCGCTGATCCAACCGAAATAGGATAAACCACAAGATTCTTTTTCGGAGCTAGTGTCGATGCCTGTTTGGAGGGGGGTGAATAAACTAGCGGGATACTTGGTTGAAACATTTTAAAATACTGTTCGATCGGTTGGGTGAGTTCGTCATCATCGGCTGTTTGTTTGTCTTTGAAAATAAAAATTGCAGCCAACGGAAAAGAAACTCCTGGCATTAGGTCAATGTCAACCGTTGTGCCATCCTCGGGATTCCCAATTCCTTTTTTAATTGAAAAATCGAGTCTAACCCATTGGCGTTTGTGAGCAAAATGAAAGTCAAAGATATTTGTATTATAATCGGGTTCTTTTGACATCATTTGTTCTAGCCAGCCTTTGTCTGGTTTTCCGCCAGATTTCCAAAGGGATGAAACATTTTTAGAAGTTAATTTGTTGCCCTCTTGAAATATTTCAATGCGGCGTTTTTCTGGATTTTCATCACTCGAATTGGCATAATACTCGCTGTGGTCCATGTAGTGGGATCGTCCTAATTCGTTTGCATTACCGGTATCCATCAGGAGAAGTAAAACCGTGTAATTTTGTTCTGATTGTTTTTGATAAGGTAATTCGAGCCGAAAGGTGGCTTTTTGAGACATGCCTGCGTTTGTCCAATAATTTGCAGGGACAAATTGCATAAAATCTGCCTGCACGGCGTCGACGATCCAAGGATAATGATTGCCACCTATATAATTGTTAACAAAAGATTTGATGGAACCTTGAGGGGGTTTTGCCCAACCATAGGCCTTGATGATAGCTCCTTCAGGGGCTGGTTGCAGTTCATCGGCGACAGAATTGAGAACCGCAAAGGCCGAAGCCTCAGTGTAAGAGCCTCCCAGATCAATCGCAAAATCGGCAGGTGATTTTAAGGCTTGATCAAAGATGCCTTGCACATCGTCTAAATACAGTGTCATGGGTTCTGGGATATCAAGCCAAAGAATGAGAGCGTCCGCTGTGTAAGGGCCCAGCTCAGGATCCCCCGAGCAACGGATATTTTTCTTGAGGCTGGCTATATCATCGCGCCATCTTTTTTTATAGCTATTGGTAAAACTCCAATTAAACAAGGCATCAATACCGATGGGAGGTTGGATCGTTCCATCTTGGCAAACAATCGAAAATTGAAAAATGTCTTTATCAGAAGGGGCAAAATTATTTTGGGGTACCAAAGCAGAAGTTGGTTCATCGCTTCCTATTTTATATTGGAGGCTGAGGGCCTGTATTTTATTCCACTCTCCACTTTTTAATTGGCGACGAATCCCATAGGCTTGCCCCGTTTTATTTGTGCTTGTGATGCTAGCAATTTTTTTAAATTGGATGCGTGCAGCTTGAGCCCCTGCCGCACTTTCCGGTTGATTGGCATAAGTAAGCATAGGGATGTCTTTGCCTACCCAGCCTTCTTTTAGGCTAAGGTTTGAGCCATCGGGGCCCTCAAGGGTGACAAGAGAAATTGTTTCGTTATTTTCGAAGCCCCACAAACATTCGTTAAAATTGGGAAACACACCGGCACAAGCGTAAAGGTCTTTGGAATAACCAAGTAAACCAAGACAGAGCATCAAAAAAAAGCCTAAACTGAACCGTACACGCAATCCATATTCCACATAAACCCCATTCGAAAGGCCAACAATAGGTCCATGGTATTGCCGTGCCTTATTGCTGTTATCGATTCTGGAAAGGGGTAGAGTTTTAGGGAGCCCTTAAAAAACAGAGTTTTTGTATACTGCGCGTATACGATGTGTGCTTACTTGAGTTCTAAATCTAATTGTTCCATTTCAGGCGTTGTTGCCTCAGACAGTGCGGCGTTATTATCATCGAATATTAAATCATCGAGACGATATTTCGCCAATTGTTCCGCCATATATTCCTTAACAACGGAGGTAGTATTTGCAGCAGCGGCTAATGAGACAGAAGGCGTGCGGCTGGGGTCCTTCCCCCCTTTGTGGACAGTTTTACAATTATAAGCAGGTAGCGGTCCTTCAGGGCAGTCGGGAATAGTAGAGCGCTCAAGAGGCTCTTCTTCTTCATTCGGAGACGGCGTAGGCGAAGGTTCAGGAGTGAGTGCTTCTTCAGCCGCTTCACTGGGATTAAATACAGTCGTTTCAGTCTCTGGAACCTCTGGAATCACAATTTCTATGAAGGTGTCTGAACTTCCGCAAGCCATGAACCCTGATAATAATAAAACAATCGATAAAAACTTGGTAAACACGGAGATAATTTTCATAAAAAATCCTTTAATTCCTATTTTATTCTTCTATAGTAGCAGAAGTGCAATCATAGGCTGGGAGCATTTCTCCTTCTGGACATACGGGCTTCACCGGTATTTGAATAATCACTGGAGGGCGCGTCTTTTGCTTGCTCTTGCCTAATTCAGCCAGGGCTTCAAGGGTACCGTTTGGCAAGCTAGCCACAAATTCAACCATTTCTTCTTGAGTCATGGGCCCATCAGTAGGCGGTGGCGTAGGAACAGTAACCTCAGGTGGTGTGCTGGCAACAGGGGCCTTTGGAATCTCAACATCAACCGAGTCGCCTGCATCTCCACAAGCCACTACGCCCGAAATTAACATGGCAACCATGACAAGCTTTAATAGTAATACGTTCTTCATATCTAAACCCCTTTATTTAAAGTTACTAGCTGGTCCTAATAACCTTATCGGGATTTAGTTATTTTTGGCCGCATGAATAATGCCGACTCGCCAAGTTTTCGTATACCAAAGGTATACGGAACTTTTTTTAATAATAGAATTGGCCTTGAGTATGTTGGTCTCAAGGCCAATTCTTCTCTATAAATAAAATAGACGATTATTCTTGTCGTACCCTCTGCGAGCACGAATAGGCCGCATAATCATTACAATTAGGAAAGTTATCTTCTGCATCCGGAATTCCATCGGAATCACCATCTGGAAGTGCAGTAGGTGAAGGTTCTGGTGTAGGGGTTATGACAGCCGTAGGCGTTGCGACAGCCGTAGGCGTTGCGACAGCCTGAAATGCTTCTTTGGCCTCCTCTTCTGGCGGTGGGAGGTCAGCACTACTTCCCCCACAGGCCCCTAAACCCAAAATCGAGATACTTAATACTAAGCTAATAATGAAATGTTTCATAATACATCTCCTTTCTAAGCCTTGATTATCGATTAAGCGGTGATGAGGAATTGATTGAAGGAGTTAAAGAAGGTGCAATTATGTATACTTTTTGTATACAGACTGTTGCAAGGCGAAATGAAAAGGCCTTAGAGAAAATAGTCAACTCCAAGAAAGAGACTGGGGATGTAATCTTCATTGTGGTGTTGATCGTCGAGGGGAAAACTAAACCGAACCCCACCTTTTAATTTTATTCCAAACACAATTTCAGCGCCCAAGCCTGAGGATCCCATTGCAGTAGGGTAGGGGGGGTCCAAAAAAGGGAGCCCAACGCCAATCCCAAATTTATTTTCCCAATAAACGTCATCACTCAATTGGTAAAAGGTAGAAAGGGTCGGCAAGATTTCTTGTTGAGAGGTAAGGTTGTAATCTAAGCCAGCTGCCAAAGTTAAGCCATCTAAATTGGCAAAGCCCAGCGCAGCAGAGAACCCCATCCCGTTAAATAAGGAGTGCCCTCCTGAATGAGGTCTCCAATAAGAAACCATGCCAAACAGAAGATTAGGGGAATAATATTTTGGGTTTTCACTACCATAGGCTAGGTAAGGTTCGACTGCTTCTTGATCATCATCGCGGTAGGCTATCTCTGCTTGGCGATCATCACCATTATTAAGGGACAAAGTTGCAGAGCTTATTTGGGGTGAGCTTATTACCTCAACACCATCTTTTACAACGTTAGCGACGGTGTTTGCAAAGTTTGCCAGAAGTTTTCTTCCCATCCCATTAGAACATGATTCTAAGATCACTCTCACTTCAACAGCTTGACGCAAGGCCTCGGCAATTTTAGAACCAGGATAAAAGTCGGTGACAACTAGTTGGCCTTCTCTGCCAATGCTCCCAAAATATTGGCCATTGTGATTGCCATGGGCGCCCAATACCAACGTATGTGCAGCTTGGGTAAAGTTTTTGGTTCCCTCTTGTAAGGCCTTGAGTAAATCTTCTTTAGAATTAATCTCATAATAGAGAACAAGATATTCTTTGCTAAGTTTGTTCATTTCATAAGCTGTGGTTGCAAATGCTCTATTCCAATCTGCAGTGGGATAGATCATTAGTAACCGTTTTCGTGGGTCCTGTGTGTCCCTACGATTTTCAAAAATTTGCCCAAGTTCTCCTAAACTAAATCGATCTGAGCGATGAAGCTGATGTTCTGCTAGTTGTGTAAAAAATTCCTTGTAGCCGTTAAATTTAAAGGGAAAGAAAATTCCCCTTGCCCTCATTTGAGCCTGCAAATAGCCCCAGGCTCGGTTTTTTTCCTCCTCAGGTAACTTGAAAAATTCGCGAAGGGGATAGTCGGGCATTAAGTAGGTTAATGAGGGCTCAAGTCCAGACCAAAAGAATTCACGATGAGATTCATAGGATGTCCAAAGCCACCCAGGATTTTCCCGTTCATGAGTAATCATAACAGAGGCGACAAAACTAGGATCCTCTAAAAATTGTTTAGGCACAAAGTTAAGGAGAGTGGGTTTTTCTAAACACCATTTTAGGTATTGATCTCGATCGGCTGCCAGTGACGGTGAAATATAGGTTTCAGGGTTCCATTCACGAGCTTTCGAATATTGAAAGCAATCTATCCATGAATTCCATTCTACAGCATCAAGCCTCATTAAGGCCTTAAAAGAAATTTTATTTTCAGAAATAAAGGCAGCGGCTTTCTGGCAAGTTGAGTGCTTTGTGACAGGGAGTGGCAACAAACAGGGTTTGCCGCTGAGTTTTTCTAAGACAGCCATCAACCGAAAAAATTTATAAAAAACAAGACCGTGTTGATCAATTTGGCCGAGCAAGTAATCTAGCTGAGCGGCGTGTTCGTTTTTCAAATCAACGGCGGTATCGAAAAAGTAAGCCAAGGCAGGCCTATTTTTGAGTAAACCTTCAAGGGAAACTGGATCAAGGGGCGCCGCTTCTGCTAATAAAGCGCTTGGGTCGATACCGATGTATCGCATCAAAACCAAAAAATTTTCTAGTTCACATTCTGACAATTGCAACAATTTGTCTTGCGGAATTCCGCCACGTTGATGAACCCAACGAAATACAGCTCCATTGCTGATATTTAGGGGGTCTTGGAGTAGGCTCCCCGTATCTCCGATCAGAAATTCCATGGTGCCCACAAAGCTTTCATAGTTAGCCGTTTCAATGATGGGAGTTTGAAAGGGGCACTCTCCAAGCAATCGGGCATCTTTGCTTAAAGGTCGAGAAACCCATGGATCGGGCAAAGGTACGGCTGTCCTACTGGTTGGGGTTTCTTCCCAAAGCTCTACAACTTCTTCTTGAGGTGTTTCTGCGGTTGGCTTTAAAACGCTAGGCTGCGCAATAGGCACTGGATTTGGCGAAATAGTAGGCCCTGCCATAATAAACTAAACCCCCTTAAGGGCAAACCCTTGCCCGTTAAATATTTATCGAGAAACTTATGTGATGAAGTAGGGTGATGAGTTAAGTCCCGAACAGATTTCGCATACCATCGGTATACAGTGAAAAAGGCCGCTACATTAGGCTTCAAAAACACCCCCGCCTCTAGGCTTAGAGTGCCTAAAGGCGGGGGTGTTTAACTTGCATTGAATTAATTAATCGGCTTTATTAGGATAGAATTCCATTGTACCACCAGCACTTGATAAGTTTAAATGTGTATCGAGGAATTCAGTGAATTCATTTAAAGCAGTCTCTTCAAGTGATTGATTGCCAGAAATTATCACTGCTGCACTACCATCATGGGCTTCTGCTCCAACAAATTTTAAGCCGTAAAGGGCATCGATGTTGTCTAAGCTTTTGTTACCGATGATATACAAGCTTTTCTGGATTACGTTTAGGGAAGCCAAACCGTCTAAAGTTTTTAGATCGGTATTTCCTTTCAAGTTTAGGTCTTTGCCAATCATCAGGACATTTTGAAAGAAGTGCAGGTTTGTTAGATTTGTCTTTATTATACCAACAGTACCTTCAATGTACTTAAGCGAATTGAGTTTTGGTAGGTTTTTTGTAATATCTTCATCGGTAAAGTTAATACCAATAAACACTACATCACCGATGATTTTGCAAACACCATGGGGCACTGTGGTCAGATCTGCGGCCGTGGAAATGTTGCCTGTGTATGTTAAACAATCTTTGACTTCTTTCGGAGTAGGTGAAGGGACCGGGGTAGGTATGGGGCCTGGTGATGGGCTGGGTTCTGGCGTACCAACGGCCTCCGGTGGCTTTGTTTCGCCCACGGGTGGTGGCTCCGGATCACCAACGACATCTTTTGGTGATTCACCCACACCAATTTTAGAGCCTCCTCCGCAGGCGCTCAATTGTATTGAGACAAAAAGAACTATAAAAACAGTCAATATTCCATTCGTAAGCGATCACCAAACCCACCCTACACCTTACCTTAAAATCTTGGAATCAATTTTGTGGGGCACGAGTTTTTCGATTTGATCGGCGGTTTGGCATCGGGGCAGTTCAGTCAGCAAGTGCCTCATGTAGGCATAGGGG